>CAZTNG010000048.1:0-17213 GCA_964615195.1 uncultured Enterobacterales bacterium | reverse complement strand
TCGCCAACCGTATATTTGTCCATCTTTAATTCCGTGAACTAAAACGTGCCAATAATAAGTACTGCGATGCTCCCAACCTGAAAGCTCAATAACCTCTGGGTTAGCATCATTAACATCTTTAAATAGCAATAACTCCATAACCTTAGCATATCGGCACCATATAGCAAAATTAACACCATCTGCTTCTATAGTTGCTCCAAGGTTAAGACTATTTCCTCTTGAAATCTTATATTTTACGCTCATTTATACATCCACGTATTTTTAGTGTTAGTACTAGTAAATAATTTTTATACTAAATTGGATTTATTCATAAATTATGTCTTGAATGTAACATATTTTACTGATAAAACTTTTGATAAAGATACATTTTTACAATATCTGGCAGTTTTAATTAAAAAGTTGTGTACTTTAGCACACTAGACAGGTGCTAGCTAAGAATAGCGTTACATTTCAATAAAGCCATAATAAGCTATTAAGAAGATTTAAAATGCATCATTATTATAGATAAAGCAGTAATCTCTAAATTTTTACATAAAAATTTAAAAAATTACTGCTTACTAGAATTTAAATATTTAACCTAAATTTGGTTATTCATATAAAACTGTTTCAAAAGCCAAGGCTTGTAACTTTAACTTTGCCTCATTCGGATCTGCAACCTTTTCAATGAGACCTTTGGCCATATTAGTATTTATCTCAATAATAACTTTTTCTTGTTTCAGACGAGCATACTCAACTTTATCCTCTGCTAGCTCTTTAGCACCATTCGTTGTGATAGTAAGCTTGTCTTGCCAACCATTTGTAAAAGTAAATTCTTTAGGAAAATATAAACCTTGGTCAAAACTAACCCACTTATTTACTTTATATTCGCCTTCGTCAATCTTACAATTGTTTAAAAATTTACGATCATCAAATTCCACAAAATCACTACTACGACATTCATTTGCGCGTAAGGATACAATGTAATCATCCAAACGATATAACGGCACACCTTTTAATAGAGGCAAAGCATTATACAAGTCTTTCGCATCTTTAAAGCTATAATCAAGTTTTCCAACAACTTCATCATCATTGTTCAGACGCTTCATACTTAAAATATACAAATTTAAATTTGGCATTTCATAAATACGAGTAGCTGTAGAAAAACCTTCTACATCTGTAGTGTTTATATCAGTTACTATAAAATTACGGAGATTAGCGACATTAATATCTATTTTTTGACCACTAATATCTGTACTCATATAAGCTATGTAACCATATGCTTGAGCCTGATCTACTCTACGATCATTAACCTCAGGTGTAGAATTTAAAACCGCTGTTGCTGCAACAGAACATCCTGTAAGTAGAGCAACACAACTAAAACATAGCCCTATAAAGCTATAATGTTTAATGTTATTCAATGCCTAATTCCTTCGCATAAATAGTAAGCTCTGCTAATTCTTCAGATAAAGCCGATGATAAAACTGGAAAACGACGAAATGCTTTAGGATCAGCACTGTCTTTTTCAATATGAAAAGCTACTGCTATTCTTTCACGTTTCCATTGATTACGACAATACAATCGATAATATCTACGAACAGCATTCAATAAGAATTGCTTACTGTAGTTTAGAGCAAAATTACTACGTAATAGTTCAATGAAAACTTCTTTTGGTGTTAAATTTTGATTCTGAGTTTTAGAGCGAATTTCATCTAATAAAGGATATGGCATTAAATCAGATTCATCTGTTTGCTCTACAGGACGCAATTCAGCTGTAGGTGCCTGACATACAATTCCAGCCATAGCACTTAACTGCACTTCATCTTTCATAAAGGCTTGATTATCCTGCAAATGCAGACCATGCTCCATTAAATAACGATTAATTTTTAATACTCTAGACTTACTTATTCCTCCAATTGGTGATATTACACCAGACGTATCACCATCCATAGTGCAATAACCAACAGAAGCTTCAGATAAATTTGATGTAGCAATCAATAGCTTGTTAAAGCGGTTAGCAAGCAACCAAATACCAGGAGCTCTCACTCTTGCTTGAATATTCTGTAAAGCTAAATCATCACATTCCCATGAAAGCTTATGTTCTGGCGTTAATTCATCAGATAAACGAATGTATTCTTTTACTAAATTAGCAATAGACCATGAATGATGCCATGCACCAATTTCCTCTGCAAGATCTTTTGCTGCATTAAATGTTACAGAACCAGAGTAATCAGAGCCTTGATACAGAGTTATCAGAATCTTAGGCATTACCTCTTGCTTAAGATACTTAAGCAAGTCATCTCCATTTTTAGGCGGATCTATTTTAATACCACAAGAACATAAAATTTCTAAATAACGATCTACACCTAATGTTGCAAAAGCTTGAACCTGTGAAAAAAACACCATCGCAGCACATAACGCAGAATCTGCTCCACCTGAAAGACTTAATGCGAAACCTCCTGTATGAGTCTTACGCATCCAATCCCATAAACCCAAAGCAACAACTCTTGCAGCTTCTTGGTGTTCGTCCTCTTGACGAACAATGCAACTTGGAGTTATTTCTTTAGTATCAGATTCAGCATCAAATTTTAAATCTGTAAAGATAACACCTTCTTCAAAAGCTTCTTTTATGTTAAGAAGCATACTAGATTGAGACCTTATAGCTCGATTAGAACGCAAATCACAATTAGCAAGCATCACCTTATAAGGAGCAAAACTCAAACGTTCACTCATTGCAACAAGAGAACCTGCAGAAGCGACCATCATGTCACCATCATAAACAGCACGTCCTGATTCACAACCTAAAAGATTAGTATAAACATAAATTGCCCCGAAGGTTCTTGAACCTTCAGTAACAAACATCACTCTTTCTTGTTGTTTACCTAATGCAAAATGGGAAGCAGAAGGATTCAAAATAATATCTGTTAAGCGACGACATAAAGATCTTCCTGGTCTATTAGCTACCCAAGAATCCTCACATATTTCAAAGCCAATACGTACGCCATCAATAACAAATACTAAATCACCAACAGCTGTTCTTTCACCCGCAAAATCTAATTCTACAACCGCCCCATGTTCCCAGGGTGTAAACCAACGAGGTTCATAGTGAATACCGCTACGAGCTAAATGCTGCTTAAGAACAATACCTAAGACTTTATTCTTAGTCAATAATGCTACAGCATTGTAAAGCTGACCGCCTTCCACTAATAAAGGAAAACCTACAGCTAAATATTTATTATCTGCAAGCTCATGCGTTATATCTCTAACAATTTGCGGAATTTTCTCCATCGTTGCAGAAACATAAAACATATCCTGTAGACCGTATCCAGTAATTGCAAGTTCCGGTGTAAGAACCAAATCTGCCCCTTGAATAATGGCATCATTGTATGCGGCTAATATTGTTTTGACATTATTTTTTATATCTAGTGGAGTTGTATTAATGCTTGCTGTAGCAACAGTTATAGTCTTGCGCATCTTCAAAATCCTAATGAAAAGCTATTTATGAAATTATAACGTTTTTATGACAACTTGTGTGTAATTACAATGGCCACAATTGCATAAATATTTTAAACCATGCAATGACAATTTATACTTTGTTAAATATTCAAATAAAAATCAGGTAAATTAGTGTTAATTACTGTTTTACTGCAAATTTCTTTAACCAAGCACCATTATAAAGTCTACCTAAAAAGATACATCCTCTAAAAATAAGCTCTATACACATTGCCATCCATACTCCTTTTAACCCCATGCTTGGAGCTAAAGCGAAAGCTAAAGAAATACGTACAATCCAAATGCTACCTAGATTCATAATTGCAGGAATTAAAGTATCACAAGCACCAACAAAAACACCATATGCAACAATAGACGCTGCATACATAGGTTCAGCAAAGCATTCTATACGCAACGCCATTGTAGCCTGTTCGCGTACAGCAGAATCAGGAGTCATCATTGCCATAATATAAGGAGCTATAATATACATGACAACAGCAGTAATACTCATTACCACCATACCAGTACAAACAGTCATCCAAGCTAAGCGTTTCGTTAAATCATGCCTTTTTGCACCTAATGATTGACCTACTAATGTTGTTGCAGCGTCTGCAATACCATACCCAGGCATATAACAAAGACTTTCAACAATAATTCCAAATGAATTTGCAGCAATTGCAATCATACCTAAAGGTGCCACAATTATTGTGGTTACAATTTGCGCTCCACAAATAGTGATATTCTCAACTCCCATTGGTAATGCAATTTTTAAAGCCTTTTTGATGCAATCTATTGTGGGAATATAATGTTCTATTCCTTTTATATCTGTATCCAAATTAAGTGCTAATTCTTTAGATTTACACAAGAGAGTATGCATAAGCATTATGGCTACAATCCCCTCAGCCATTAAAGTTCCTATTGCAGCTCCCATCACACCTAAACCAAAACCTGGCATGGTAAAAGACAAACCTAAAAAATCATAGGTTCTATTTCCAAAAATAAGAAAGTAATTAAAAATAACATCTAATAAACACATTCCTATATTTAGAATACTAGGTGAACGCATGTTCCCACTGCAACGAAGCATACTACTAGCGTGGAATCTTAACTGCATTAATGGCATGCGCAAACTAAAAATAAAGAAAAACAATGTTGCATCTTTAGCTATAGACTCATCACCACCTAGCCAAAACGGAAGATATGGACTAATGCCTATTCCAATAATTAATAAAACAAGGCTTACCGCTACCACAAAAGTTAATGATTTACGTAAGGTATCACGTGCTAAATCATTTCTTTTAGCACCTATATGATGCGCAACTTGAACAGAAAAACCCATGGTTAGGGCAAAACAAACGCCATAGAATATCCAAGTAGTTGTTGATATTAAGCCAATAGATGCTGAAGCACTAGCGCCTAAACTACCTACCATTGCAGCATCAATATAATGCATAACAATGCCTGATAATTCAGCTAAAATTGCCGGAATACTTAAAACAATTGTTAGTTTTAATAAATCTTTAAAATCGAGATTATCACCATCACGTAATCTCTCTAACAACACGTCCTTTGAATATGACATAATTAAAACAACACTTAAATATACAGGCTAATATACATTCCAAACACACAAAATATATTCTATAAATACACTGTACTTAAGATTATGCTTGATATGCTAGAGTAATATTTAATAAGGAAGACTATTGATTCTATTTTGTTATTGTAACAGATTTATAAATAATAATGATGATTCTAAAGATATGTAAAATGAGATATTTTTGCAATTACTCCTACTCAAACGAATTATTTGTAAACAACATTTCGTTTGTAGTAAAAAATTATTAAAAAAATCATCCCCTCACCAAATATTATTAGGGGATAATTAGCAAATAAAACTAAAGAGTTTCTAAAACAGCTTTAAGCTTTAAAGCTTCTTCTTTTGTAAAGGTAACGCCTTTGCCAAGTTTCTCATGCTGAGGAGCCCATTCTCTCAGATCGTATTTTGGTTCAGCACCATTCCAAGACACTAAATTTAATTCCTTTCTCCAACCTTTTGAGTTTTCTGAAATAACACCTAGTTCTTGTACAATTTCAAACTTAAATTCTGTCATATATTTTATCTACTAACTCTAACGCTTATAAAAACAAGTAATCTTTTTAGACAAATCAAACTTCGTTAAGGATAAAGAAGTAAGAACAAGGTACGTATGAACCCCATGATCTATTATAATATTGCCTAGTGCTTGTCCACCAATTGATATTTCCCAAGTGATATTATCTGCATCAATTAACCAAAGATCTATCATTTTTATTAAATTTAAAACTGACGGACAATCATAACGTTTAAAACTCATAGTAAGGCTATGCTCGTCAATATTATCCCCCATACAAATACCACCACGTACAATATGGACAGTTACATCATCATAATAATGTTCCATAACAGCTCCTTAACGACACATAAAACAACAAACTCTATGCTGTATTATTAAGCCTTATATTATAAATTTGCAATTTTTAATATTTAAAAATCTGCTTAATATCATTAAGTTTTATAAAAAAATATAACATTCATGAATAAGCTAACATTTTTATTGGCATACTATTTAATATATTTTAGAGAATACTGCTTATTGTGAAATTAAATTATAATCCTTCAGCTCAAAATTCAGTAAATCAGATTATTGAAAAAAGTACTATGAAAAATATAAGTCCCAAAGGACTTATATTTTAATGAATGGTAGAATTAACTATGATTGAACAACTAAAAAGCATAGCTGTATAATTCATTTTGTGACGATATAGAGTAATAATTTACACTATATTTCTATAAAGTAGGCATCTGAAAAACACGTATATAAAATACATTATCAAATGCTTACCCGACATAAATTACTATTACATGGAATATAATCTTTGTTGCAAAAAGCTAAAACGTCTCACTCCTTCAAGTGCATTACCTTTTGTTAATAAATCCAATTCACCATAAATTGTTAGCTGGGTTTTTGCTCTAGTTACAGCTGTATAAAATAATTCCTTACATAGCAAACGCTTGCTTGCTTGAGGAATAATTACCATTGTATGATCAAACTCAGAACCTTGAGATTTATGAATTGTTAACGCAAATGCAGGCTCAATATTAGATAAAAGAGATATAGGGTAACTTTTACCATTTTCAAACCATACACGCTTAGCTAAATCTTCTTTACCCTCAAAATGACAAATACCAATATCACCATTATAAATATCCAAGCTGGCATCATTCTTAGTCACAATATATGGCAAACCAGGGAACCAAAGCTCATCAAGTAATATTTCGTTTGGTAACTTTGTATTCATTTTATTTTTTACTAACTCTAAAGCTTTTTTACATAATCGCTTGTTTATACCATTAACGCCAACTACACCGTCATTATTAGGTACCAATATTCTAAATTTATTAAATTCAGCAAAAATACTAACTAAATCATCTGGGATTTTTTCACTTTCTTTATTTATCGAAGAAATTTCACAAATCTTTTTTAAATACGCATAATAATTAAAGCGAGATTCCCCTGATTGACCCTTAAATGTATCAGAGAACAATGAATCAAAATTCAAACTTTCAAAAACTTTACCTGTTTTGCTATTTCCTTTTTGTTCATTTTCATTATAATAATCAACTACTTTTGTATTATTAATTTTATTATTATCTAAAATTTTAGTTATATCTTTTTGTGAAAATTCTTGTAATAAAGCTCTAAGTTCAGCCCCATTACCAACATTTATTTTGCTTGCCAAAAGGCCAATGCCACAATCAGATTTAAAGCGATATGATTTAAGTAAAGTACTAATACCAGGAGCTAAATATATCCCATTATTTTCACTGATACCCATATTATTAGCAGCACTTTCTGCTAATTGCTTATTACTATAACCTGTAAGATCACACACTGTTTGAACACTTTCATTTAATTCCTGAAGTAAATTTGGACTAAGTTCATCTCTTTTTTTAGTAAAGATACTACATATGTCACCTAATACTGCACCGGCTTCTACACTTGATAATTGATCCTTATCACCTAAGAATACAACTCTAGTTTTTTTAAAATCTATTGCACGTATTGTTTTGAACATTAAGCTTAAATCGATCATAGATGCTTCATCAATAATCAATATATCAAATGGTAGTTTATTATTTTCATTAAAATTTGTTTTTGTTCTACCAGGACGTACGCCTAATAGAGAATGTAGAGTTTTAGCCTTAGCATTTTTAATTCCTTCAAATAAACTATTTGCGTCAAGATTGTTTTCTTTACAAATCTTCTCAAAAGTTTCTTTCAATTTATCAAGGTTAGCTAAAAATGACTTACGCATTCTGTCAGCTGCTTTACCTGTAGGTGCAGCTAACGCAAGAGACACTCTTTTACCAGATAATAAGGTAATAATTGACACTAGCTTTGCTACAGAAGTAGTTTTACCAGTTCCTGGTCCACCTGTTATTACAGATAATCTATAGCATAAAGACATCGCTACAGAAACCTTTTGCCAATTCACCTCTGTTTTATTTTCTTGCTCACTAAAAAAAGCCTTCAAATATTTTTGAGCTAGCCCCTTGTTAATTTCACTTTCAAATGAAGCTTTTATTTTATCCTTGAAGGCTTGAGCTACTATTTTTTCACTCCAAAAACTACGAGAAATATAAAAATGTTTATTACTATATACTAATGGAGCTTTAATATCTTCAACTCTAGAATTAGTAACGTCTGAATAACTAGCTAATATTTCTGCACATCGTAATTTTTCTAAAAGTGATTCATTATCAAGTGCCGGGAACACCTTATACAATTCAGAATCTTTTACTAATTGATAATGATCATCTACCAATTCAACTAAGTCTTCTAACAATTGGATAATATCATTCTTGTTGCCATTGTTAAAACGCTTCAAACGTTCTAACCCTAAACCAAGGCTTTCAGCTGTTAAGCTTTTAGCATCTTCAGAGGTTATGCAAACATGACCTTCATTGAAGCAGTGTCTTAATATTAAACCTAATACGAATGCGGCGTTTTGCACGTCTTCATCATTTAAAAACTTAGACTTAGCCATATCAGCAAGAAGCCTTGCTGTAGCTATATCAATATCTTGCCATACATTTAACAAACTACAGTTATTTATAAAATTCTTCATTAATGTTACTCCATAAGTAGTTTATCAATTGAATCTATAAGACTCTTATCAAGGTGTGTCTGATAAACGCCATACTCACATGTTTTTCCATTCATGCCACGTAGATAAAGATACGATACTCCACCAATTAGCTTGTCATAATCATAGCTTTTGCCATACTTTTGTTTTAAGAAACGTTGTACAGCCACTGTGTAGATAATATACTGTAAATCATAACGATGCTCAGCGATTGATTTTTTAATAGAAGCAACATCATACTTAGCCCAACCATTACCTAAATGATTAGATTTGTAATCAATAACGTAAAATTTACCATTAACTTGAACTAATAAATCAATAAAACCATTTAAAAATCCATTCATCGGTTCAAATTTTATCGGAGAAATTAAGTGGCTCATTTCAGGATCTTTTTTATCGTAATATGACTTAACAATATCACTAAGTTTTTCTACCGTTAATTTATTATCAATGGTCATTAGGAATTCTAATTCCTTTAAACATTTATCATTAGGTATGTCTGCTAAAGCAATTTCATTTTCTATTATTGGAGTATGTAAAACATTATTAATCCATTTAGTAATGGTATTAAATCCAATATTATCAGACTCATTATCATGTAAATGCCAAACCTTATTTATATGACAAAGCTTCATTTGCATATCAATCACATCACGTAAATAACGCTGTTCTGTATCTTCAATAGCAGTAGCTTCTTGAAAATTCGCGTTTTCCATTACAGCATGTAAAAAAGTACCAGCATAGGCTCCACGTGTAAAGTTAAAACGATTGTAATCCTTTGTTCCTTCTATTAACTCATTTTCATTCACTAGATCTTCTTCAACTAATTCAAGATCATTTATATGCGCATCTTCTACATCTTCTAGATTACTAGGTGGTGTTTGACTTTTTCCAACTCGTTGTGTAATTGATGAATAAGAAGTTATTTTCCATGATTTATCGACAAGATTCTTATCCAAAGTTCTAATATTAAAATGCTTTTCTTTTGCTTTTGCTTCAAAAGTTTTTATAGATTCAGGTTGCTCTGGATCTTCAATTTTGCGTTGCTCAAAGAGATTTTCATCTAAAATTTTGTCATCTAAACTTTTTAATAAAATATTATTCTTAACTGTAAGAGAAAAAATTGAATATTCTAAAGGTGTTATTCTCTTTTTATTTTCAGTAAATTGCTGCAAAATATCTTCTGAATCAGATGAAGTAATCCATACGTACATGGCGTATATAGCTCTTGTAGCCGCAACATACCATAGGCGTATATCCTCTTCTTTCTCTTGCTGACTTACAATTTTAGCTATATTTGCATCTGACTGTTTAATATCATAAACCTTCATTTTCTGTAAATCATGATAGTAAGAAACAGTAAAATTATTCTTATTACCAAATTTGACATTAGTAACTACACCAGTAAATGGCATAAATACGACTGGAAACTCTAAACCTTTTGATGCATGAAAGGTCATAATCCTAATTACATTATCTTCTGACGGTAAACGTACACTGTTATTATCATCGACACCAACAACATCAACATTATCTGCAACATTTGGCTTGCTTAGTTTCTCAAATAAAGGAATTAAACTCTTTGGTTCAGCTACTTTCAAACTCAAATTTAATGCAATCTCAGCAGAATGCATAAGGTTTGTTAAAGTAAGGGATCCGCCTTCATAACTTAATAATTTAGAACTAACACTAGTTGATTCTAGAAATACTCCAGGTTCATACATGAAATACTCAAACATTGCCATTAGGCCACAGTTATACCATCGCTGTTGTGCTTCAGTTAAGCAATTCATAAGCCTTTCAAATTCAGATTCACTTACAAGTTTATTATATTCACTACCATCAAGCATAAAGAAACGACTTAACAATAATTGTTTTAAAAAATTTCTATCTTTATTATTAATGACAGCTCGCAATAAACAAAGCATCGACGCAAATTCTTCTGTTTGATAAATTGTACGTTGATCTGAATAAAAAACAGCCGGTAAATTTGCTTTAGCCAAAGCTTTACTTATATCTTGAGCTTCAGTTTTACTACGTACTAATACTGCAATATCACTAAATACTACTTGTCTTTCACCAATTTTTGCATTACTTAGTACGTTTACAATTTCATTTACACATTGAGCGCTAACAATTTGTTTTTGGGTAGCAGAATTTGGTAATTTCTTAACATTTTCTGAAAAATGATTATGTACAAATTTACACGGAGAGTTTTTATTAAAATTAATACTATCTTTCGTAAAATTTAAATAATCATCTTTATCTATAGATTTAACTTTTTCAAAAGATAATTGTTCAAAAGCTCGTTTCATTTCTGAATCAGTTTCAATTGACTGATAATTAAATAATAAGTTGGTGGCGGTAACAAGATTTTTAACTGATCTATAGTTTGTATTTAGCTGATGTTTACGATTATTATCCAATTTTTCAATTGCACTAACAGCAGCTTTATAGCAATTAATTTCGGCACCACGAAAACTATATATTGACTGCTTAGGATCACCTACAATATAAAAGCCATTTATATTATTATTACCCTTCGAATTATCAGAATTATTTTTTAAAGATTCAAAATAATCTAAATAAATATTATTAACTATTGAAAATTGAGTAGGATCTGTATCTTGAAATTCATCAATAATTGCAACAGGATAAAGATTACGCACCTGTTCTGATAATGATTTTTTTAACATCGGATATTTTTCAATTACATACTTTAATCTAAATAACAAATCATCAGTAGTAATTAAACGTCGCTCACTTTTTAATTCCTCAACTATAACCAGTGCCCTACTGTATATAACATCTTTAATTGTAGAACTCATTTTTTTTATAAATAGAGCTTCATTATTTTGCGCAAAATACTCATTTATTTGCTTAGTAATATCTTCTTCAAAACCTTTAATTCTTGAATTAAACTTCTTAGCATCTGTTGTGTTATTCTTCAAAAATGAAGATAATAAATTATTTTTCTCCTTAATAAAGAACTTTATAATTGATTTTGTATTTATAGATTTTTCAAAAGATCCTTTAGTATATTCCTCGGTATTCGCATTAAAACCAAAGCATGATTGCAGATAAGAATCAACTGTTTTAATGTAATCCACCTTTACAAAGGTCTGCCAAAAGTCTTTACTACAATTTAATATGCCTTCGCACAAGAATGAACCATAATCAACAAGCATGGAATGTATATTTTCACTTAACTCATCTAATATAATGTCCTGTTTAGCAAAAAGTTCATGCAAAGTATTACAATTTCCTTTTATATGAATAATTGCACTCGCATGATCAATCTTGAAGGTATCCCCAAATTCTTGGATATTAGGTTCTAATAAGTTTTCATCTTTTAAATAAGCAGCCTGTTCCTCAGTAAAATCTGAATTGTATAGTTCCTCTCTATATGCTTTAAACAAAGCCTCTTGATACAAATCAGTCGCATCAGTTAAAATCTTACAATCCATATCAACTAGAGTTGTGGTTGCAAAACGTTTCAAAATACTGCCACAAAAACCATGTATTGTTGAAATACACGCTTTATCCATTGTTTTTTCTGCAACATTTAACAGCTTTACTGCAGTTTTTTGCATTTCATCGCTAGTAAAAACTTCAGTTATTAAATGAGATTCTAGCTCATCCATACAAAGTTTTTTACCTTTGATTGCAGCTTCAAAGCAAAGCTTTACTTTATGAATTCTTTCACGAATCTTTCTTTTTAAATCCGCGGTTGCTTGCTTGGTAAATGTCATTACTAATATATTTTCAATACTTAATGGTAAAGGCATTGAATTTTCAGCAAACCCACAATTACCATAATCACCTAATAATAGACGAATTATTAATCCTGTAATTGTATAAGTTTTTCCAGTCCCTGCTGAAGCTTCAACAACATTTGGTCCATTCAAATTAATATCAATTATTACTGGTTTTTTTTCTTGATTTGTCATTTGTTTGGTCCTATATAATTTCAAGTATTTCATTAGGAGTTTTATCTTTATTATCCAAAGTTAAACGATCCATAAAACATTTTGCAACCATTGCAGCTGCCATAACCTCTTGACTGTATTGATTTGCAGATGGCTTTAGATAATCAATATTTTTACTAAAAATTGCTAATTCATTTGCATCAAAATATGAGCCCACATTATCATTGATAATTTCATGTTGACAAAGTTGTTCACTAACATTAGTTAAATTAAATTTAGCATTCTTTTTACTTGCATACTTGTATATTTCCGAACCAAATATTGGTAAAGGTTTAACTCTTGCAAGTAAAAATATCTTTACTAGTAATGCCAAATTTTCTATAGATTCATCAGCTGTTTCATTTAATTCTTCCACCTTATTATCTTTATCTATAGCTGTTAAAGCATATCCTACACCCTTGTTTTGAACTTCAAGGGCTAATATTTTAATAAGATTTGGCATTAATAACCGATACTCTTTATGAAAACTATCAGCAACGACTAAGCGCGGAACAGCGTTTTTATTTCTACAATAAATGCCTCCAACTGTTCCATAAATATGAACATTGATAGGTTCCTTGTATAAAGAAATATTCGTCTTTTCACCATTTTCTTCAATAATAAGATTGCGCATACATTTTACAATTGGGCAAAGCTCATCATTTTCAAGTAATTTTATGGTAATGTCGATATTTTCAGATTTAAAATTTCCATCTATAAGAAATTTATTAAAATCTGCAATTTCATCATACTTTTTGAATATGCTTTTCTTACTCATTTCACCAATCATACGTAATGGCAATTCACCTTTTTGAGAAAGCGTATCTAAATACAATTTGGCGTCTTTTTCTTCTTTTCCCCAAAGACTATTTTGGATTTTCAGTGAGGTTAAACTATTTAAATCAAAACTCTCATTTATAATCAAATCATCCTTGTTGTTGGTGTAAATACCTAATACCTTTTTAATAAAATATTCCGCGGGCTTCGTATAAAAATATACAAGTTCATCTAATGAAATATCTACAGTATTAGTAATATCTTCTTCCAGTTTACCTAGCATGAATAAACCTTGAGCAAATACAGGTTTCTTATCAAGTTGCTTTTTGCCTTGTGCAGAGGAAACTATGTATTCCTTCTCTGTACACAAAACTCTACTATCATTACCGCTAGATGATTTAACTAAGGTTAGCTCGTGCGCTGGAGTATTTGTTGTTAAATATTTTTGTTCAAGCCATTGAGTTTGAAATGAAGCTTTATCACCAAAAAAGTTTTCATCATCATAAGCATTAAAACGCTCTTGCTTAAATAACAAATCCTTTAGTTTATCTGAACACGAATTGTCAAGCTTACAACTTTCCCATATATAATCCATTAGTTCTGAAACTAATATTGATGGATTAAGTTCATTTCCCTTACTTTGGCTACGCCCTATGTATGAAATATAAAGACTTTGTTCAGCTGACAAAATAGCTTCTAAAAACATATATCGATCATCATTACGACTAGAACGATCACCTTTTTCAAAATATTGAGACATTAAATCAAAATTTAAATAATCCTTATTTCGAGGGAATTCCCCATCATTCATACCTAATAAAAATACATGTTTAAACGGAATAGATCTCATTGGTACAAAGGTACAGAAGTTAAGTGTATCACGCAAAAATCTAGAAAAACCTGCACTGCTCAGAGCAACACCTTCTAGAGTTCTTCTCAATACACCTAAAGTAATTTTAGGCTTAACATTTAGAGTTTTGATAGATAAATTAAGTTTATTAAGTGCATTTGCAATAGATCTGCTTACTTCAAAGTCTTTATCACCAAAATCAAAAAACTTTGCATACAACTCATCTTGAATAAACTTCATCCAATCATCAATAGAACGATCTTGATCTAGTGTATCTCTTAGATTTATCAACTCTAAAATAAAGTTGTAGAAATGACCTAATATTTTAACTTCAGCACCTTCGATATTAGTGTTATAAGTTACAAAATCATCACTATCAATTTCAGGCATTAAAGAACCCAAAAGTAAACGTCTTAAACCATCACTGAAAGTTAAAGGATAATCACCTTCCTTTAAATCCAAACTTGCACTAGCTTTTATAATTTCTTTTTGATCAAGACCTCGGATAATATTATTTTCATTAATCCAATCTTCAATTATATCTAAATCTTCAATATTTATTCCAAAATGTTGTCTTATTTGCTCTGTTTTAAAAAGTTCAAAAACATCAATACTACTTAAAATACCATCATTAAGACCAAACAAAGTCATAATGCTATCCATAATTGGATTTTCATCATTTAAGCTTCTATCACAAATGGCATACGGTAAAGGTGTTAAATATGTATTATTAGTTTTAAACACTCCATCTATAAAAGGAGCATATGCACCTATATTTGGAGTCATCACAATGATATCTCTAGGTTTTAACGTAGGATCTTTAACAAAAAGCTCCATAATATTATCATAAGCTACTTGTATTTCACGTAAACGACTAGAGCAGGAATGAAAAATTAAAGATGTATCATCATTATGAATAATACGTTTTTCTTCACCTAAAGTTGAGATATCTAAAGCACTGTAAATATCATGCTTAAGAATATCTAATAGCTTCGGAGAACTATTATCTGCAGATATAGGATCTACAAAAGCTTGTATATCACCAACTTGCTCATTACCAACAGATGCAGTTTTTTCAACTAAAAGAGCTAATGTGTCACGACCTTGCTTTCCGTATGATAATAATAAAGAATTACCTACTTGAATTTCTCCATTTTCATCAAAGATATTATTGTTTTCTAATAAATCGCTAAATGGAGTATAAGACTCTCCACTTTCGCCATCCCAATTCTTAATCTTGGAGCTTTCGACAATTTTAACTACTCGTTTTTTAAGATTTATTAGATCTTTTTTAGCATCATTTAAATCTCCCCAATACTTTGAACAAGGATTATTAAACATAAAATGAACATCTATGTGTTTCCCAAGAGCCATAAATATATCAATAATTACTGGAGGAATTGATGTTACACCATATACAAAAATTCGTTGTGGTAGCTGACTTTTTAATTCACCAACTGTAGAATTATTTAATTTTTCAATTATTCTTTTTAAAGCTGTAGTACGATCAAATTCACTGTATGAACGTGAATATTCAAGATTATTATTTTGCATATCACTATTTTCATCATTTAGTGGTATATCACAATAATTAGAACGTACGTATTCATGCCATAACTTAGCTTGCCACTTGTAATCATCAGGATTTAAAACATTCTTATCATTAGAACCGTGTTTAAGTTCTGTTATCCATTGCTTATATCGCTGTTCTTCAGTTAGATTTTCCTTGCTATCCCAAGTATCAATCCAATTCATACGATAAACCTGATATTGATCATATAAATCAGCAAGACTAGCAGCTAATTGATAAACACGATCCTCACCATTAATATCAATGTTTGCAAAAAAATCTAACTCACTTTTATCTTTAGTAGTTGTTTTATTAGAGTCCAAATCTAAGAACTTTAAAATAGGCTCAAATGTACTATCATTTCTAATTTTCTTTAAAAAACTTTCATTTGAAAATATTGCTACTAAATTTAAAGTTAATGTCTGTCTATCATAAGGATTTATACTTGGGAAACCGTCAATTATTGATCTACCCAAATTCCATACATATGACCAAATAAAATTATGCTCTAGCTGAACGGCTATTCCTGTACCTTTAGCCCATGCTTGATAAATGAAGGTTTTCATACCCTCACTTTGAACTAATATGCATTCTTTCTTGAAAAGATCTATTTCTCCATTCTCATCAATTAAAGGCTTAGCACGAGATATCATTAATCCTAACTCTGCTAAAATTCCTAAATCATTAGAATGGTAAACTTTAAACATAAACGGTTCCTTCAAGTTAAATTTATAGATAGTAGTTGTGGTATTATATGAATGATACCTTTTACTTAATGTGATAATGATACCAAAATACCAAATCTCAAACAATATATTTACACAAATAAACTAATTATAATATGTAGTCAATTTATATTTTATATTAATATTTTCTAAATCATATTTGATACATGTGCTGAATTATCTAAAATAAAGAGTTTTTAGCCTACTCATCAGTAAATAAAAACAAGCCATTTTTTACTTAAAAAATTTCTAAAGTTCTTAAATTATTTTAATAATCTATCAAAATAATAGTAATACTCTAAAAAATTCGAGCTATTAACACTAGTTTATTTTTGTAAATTATCATTGTTTTAAGAGATCTTATTTTAAGCATATTAGCAATACGCGTCTTATATTCCACAGATCTTTATTTTGAAATCACTTCTGAAATGGCTTGAGATGTACTAGAGCCAATCAATAGTGTTTTGCTTTTTGGTGTAAAGAAAATAATATCAAGTATGGAAGTTGTAAAGTAAATACCATGGGAATTTTACACAATCAAAATAGCTATATATAATTATCGGTACCATAATCCCATAAAGATGATAATAATCACACAAAAATAAATTTCACATTGCATTTCTTTTAATTATTAACTAAACTTGCTGAAAGCTTTTAAATATAAA
>CAZTNG010000047.1:0-17291 GCA_964615195.1 uncultured Enterobacterales bacterium | reverse complement strand
ATACAGTAACAGTGACAGATAATTCTGGAGCTAGTGCTAGTAAGAGTGTGAAAGTGACTGTTGAATCGACACCTGATATTGTTGTTGACTCATCATTCGTAGTAGAAAGTAATCAGAATTTGAATGTACAATTTAAGTCTAATGTAAGTATTACAGGAACAGACAACCAACCAACTTATAAGTGGTCATTTGGTGATGGTAAAACATCTACTGAATCAAATCCTGCTCATATATATACATCAAAAGGTACTTATAGTGTAACTCTCACTGTTACTGTTGATAATGTAGTGAATACTTATACAAATAGTGTTGTTGTCGATATATACATTCCTGTTAATGCAAATATTGTTGCTGATAGTACTGAGGTAGAATCTGGTACATCAATTAAATTGGATGGATCATCATCAACAGGATCTGCTGTTAGTTACTTATGGAGTACAGGTGAAACAACTTCAAGTATAACTGTAACACCAATAGTAACTACAACATATAAACTTACAGTAACAGATGCTAATGGTACAAGTGATGTTGAATCAGTATTAATAACTGTTATTGGTGAGAGTAATCATGCTCCTACAGCTAAAATAGTTAGTAGCATAAATAGTAATACAGTGACAGCTGGTACAGTATTTACGTTAGATGCTTCTAGTTCATCAGATGAGGATGGTGATGATATAAGTTATTTATGGAGTACAGGTGAAAACACAGCAAAAATTAGTGTGATTGCAGGAGAGACTACAACTTATACTGTTTATGTAACAGATAGTAAAGGAGCTGAAAGTTCAGATTCAATTACAATTAATGTGGTTTCATCAGGTTCTAATGTGGCTCCTGTAGCTAGAATAAGTCCTTATGATGAATTCTCTGTATCTTATGGTAAGGTCTATACTTTAACAGGTGAGGCTTCCTATGATGATAAGGCAATTGTTTCATATACTTGGAAAATTGATGGATTAGAAGTTCAAAGTGGTAACAATTCTACACTATCAGCATTCGCCGATGTGTTGGGTGAGCATACAGTATCACTAACTGTGAAAGACGCTGAAGATTACACTAGCACTGCTTATGCAAAAGTTACAGTTGTTGAAGAATCAATGGATGTAACAGTTGTAAAGGCGGTAATTTCTGGTCCAACATATCTATCTGAGAATGAAGAAGGTGTTTTCAGTGCTGAACGTTCAGAAACAACAAATGGAGTGTCTTCATATACATGGTATGTAGATAATGAGAAACTTAACTCAAATACATATAAATTGAACTATACATTTGCTGCATTGGGTTCTCATGTTGTAACTTTATCAATAAAGGATTCAGACGGAACTATTAGTAGTACAAATCTTACAGTTTATGTTAATGGTGAATTAGGTGAAGATACAGATGCTGAAACAAATCCTTCAATCAGTTTAGATGATAGTTCGGATTATGCTAATATCCCATTCGTTAATACAGATGGTGAATCTGCAAATTCAATGAGTTTGGTACAAGATGAGCAGGCCTCATTTACTGTAGATAACATGGTTGGAGATATAGTATTTAAGGTTTACCAAGTAAACTCTGATACTAGTGATTCTTTATCAGCTATGGCTACAAGTGAAAAATATACTTTATGTCATATAATTGATGGCAAGGTTTCTTGTTCATCTTTACAAGGTGATGATTATGTAACCGTTGCTAATGGTAATAAGTTAGTTTTAACATTCTCTGACCTTGGAAATTATGAAATTAGGGTTAGTGGTACTAATTCAGTAAATGCAGAATATAATGGCTATGTTCCAGTAGAGGTTTTAGCTGAAACTCAAACAGCGGAAAGTGATTCTTCAAGTAGTAAAAAATCAGGTGGTGCTATTGATCCACTTGCATTAATGGGATTGGCATTTATGGCTGCCTTTTTAAGGAGAAAGGTTCGTAAGTAATAATTATTGATATATAAGTAATATTTTTAATTATATTTATCTTTAAATAAAGAGCTCATTATCAAAATGGTAAAGAGCTCTTTTTTTATATGTTTATTCTATCTAATTGACATTTATTTATATCTATAATAGTATTAAATAAATGAGCAATTGCTCAATTGTTTAACTTGGAAGTTGGTATGAAACAAATATTTGAAACTGAATTAGACGACAGTGATATTTCCAATTTAGCTAGTTTTTTTAAAGCTGTAAGCGATGAAACAAGATTAAGAATTTTAATGACTTTGTTATTGTCTAGAGAACTTTGTGTTTGTGATTTGGCAAGCAGTCTTTCACTGACAAAGTCAGCTGTTTCTCATCAATTGTCTCAACTTAAGTTAAAAAAATTAATCACCTGTCGAAGAGATGGGGCTTATATGTACTATAGTTTAAGTGATAAACATGTTGAAAAAGTATTAAAAATTGCCTTTGAACATATCAAGGAGTAATAAATAACATGGTTTATAAATTTAAGGTTAAAGGTATTGATTGTATAGCTTGTGCTTTTAAACTTGAAAAGTTAATAAAATCAATAGATGCAGACTTTGTTAATGTTAAGGTTAATATTATTGCCTTAACAGTTACAATTGACAGTTGGTTAGATTTAGATAAAGTTATTGGTGTATTAGATGAATGTTCTAAACAATTTTATTATCCAATTGTATTTGAATTAGAAAAATAAAATTTAAGATTATGATCTAGATAATTGTAGTTAATGATTAACTTTAAAATTATTTTGATATTGTTTGATTGTTTCGTTGTTGCTATGCTTGAAATGTGAGTTAGTTAATATTAAGGATATGTAATGGTTGGTATTCTATCTGTACTAATGGCTATGGCATTTTTATTGTCGATTCAGGAGTGTAAATTTTTATGATATCACATAATAATTTGTTGGATCCTTCTCTTGCTAATAGTTGCATCTCTATAAATGATGCTAAGAGTAAGTGTTTAGAAAAACTAAAACGCGCGAAAATAAGAATGTCAAAACAACGGTTAGAACTTGTGGATTTACTGTTTACTGGTAGCTTTACATGTACTAAAGAACTTTATTATGAAGCATTAAGTAATAATCCAGATTTAGGAATGAGCACTGTATATAGATTTTTAAAAGTGTTATCAGATATTGGAGTTATTGCAAAAAATAAAGTTTTAGATATTGGATGCAATAATTGTGAATTTAGATTAGCCTCTTTAAAAGATAACAATGGCAGAGATGTTGTTGCTGAAGGGTTAAATTTACATGAACTTTTAAGATTAGGTTTAATTGTAAAAGGTGTAATTAAATCTGATGAAAAAATTGATGTGAAAATGATTGATGATTCAGTCCATATTTCAATTCAAAATTAGATATATAATATATTCTAAATTGTATTTATTTTGTGCGTTGTTTATTTATAAATTTATGCATAGATGAGTTTTTATTACATAATTTTGCTGTTTCTATAATTTATTCTTAATAAAAGAAAGTCAACAAAAGTGATATACTGATACATATTCTTCTTATTTATAATAGTATTAAAATGAAAATTCCTGTTTATTTAGATTATGCTGCAACAACTCCTGTTGATCCTAGAGTAGCAAAAAAAATGTTTGAGTGTTTAACTTTAGATGGAAATTTTGCAAACCCCGCATCAAAATCCCATAAATATGGTTGGCAATCAGCAGAAGCTGTTGATATTGCAAGGAACCAAATTGCTGAATTAATTTCAGCAGATTCTAGAGATATTATATTCACTTCAGGAGCAACTGAAAGTGACAATTTAGCAATTATAGGCGTTGCCCAAGCTGCTAAAAATGGAAATAAAAAAAGAATTATTACTTCATCTATTGAACATAAAGCTGTTTTGGATTCATGTAAATTTATTGAAACATTGGGTTTTAAAATAACTTATTTAATTCCAAATGAAGATGGAATTATCACTCCAAAAATGTTAGAGGCGGAAATTGATGATAATACGCTATTAGTATCATTAATGCATGCAAATAACGAAATTGGTGTTATTCAAGATATCAAAGAATTAGCAAAAGTGGCACATAGTCATGGAGCTTTATTTCATACAGATTGTGCACAAAGTGCTGGAAAAGTAGACATTGATGTAAAAAAAATGCCTGTGGATTATTTGTCTTTAAGTGCTCACAAGATATATGGTCCTAAAGGAATAGGAGCTTTTTATCTTCGTCCTGGAGTTCTTAAACCTCTAGCTATGATACATGGAGGTGGTCATGAAAAAGGGTTAAGATCAGGAACGTTAGCTACTCATCAAATAGTAGGTATGGGGGAAGCTTATGCAATTGCAAAAAAAGAAATGTCTATTGAATGTGCTAGGTTATTAGAATTAAGAAATAGATTATGGGATGGGTTAAAGGACATTGATGGCGTTAGTGTTAATGGTTCTTTAATTGAGCGCTTGCCTAGTAATTTGAATGTTACATTCAGCGGTGTGAATGGTGAAAACTTTATATTAGCAATTAGAGATGTTGCCGTGTCCACAGGATCAGCGTGTACTAGTGCTTCATTGAATCCTTCTTATGTTCTAAAAGTCTTAGGACTAAGTGATGAAGATGCACATAGTTCAATAAGATTTTCTTTTGGAAGATTTACAACTATAGAAGAGATTGATTTTGCTTGTTCGCAGATAAGAAAAGTATATTTAGAACAAAAGCAAAATGGAAACTTATGGAATTAAAAATGAAAGATGATAATAAATGTATACCTGTTTGTGTGAGTGCAATAGAAGATGTAACTGGTTTGTGGCCAAAACATTCGATTGTGACATTTGATGATCAGATTATTTATATACATGCTGATAAGAGATTAAGTAAAAAAGAATTTTTACTACAGATACAGACAGGAGCAAGAAAGATAGATGAACTATCAATAAATAATCTTCAATTGCAGAATTCAAATTATTTTGATTGGGATAGAGAATCAATTTTCGCTTTTATGCAAGGTGTGTATAGTATTAAATCTATGTGTTCGGTTTCATTCCCTCAAGATACTTATAATTTTAATGAAGATAAAGAATTAAATAATATTATTGATATTATTGATTGGACTCGTAGAGTTATAAATATGCCATCTTGTGAACTTACACCAAAAAGTTATGAGTTAGAACTTGGAGAACTATTAACTTTAGATTCAAGTAAAAATATTACTTTAAAATCTTTTTCGAATGATGAGTTAATTGATAAACAGTGTGTAGGATTGGTAACTGTTGGAAATAGTAGTTCAGAAGGTCCTGTATTATACGAGTTAGATTATAATCCTACAGGGGATCCTCAAGCTCCTGTTTTTATTGCTTTGGTTGGAAAAGGGATCACATTTGATACTGGAGGTTATAGTTTAAAGACCTCTGAGTATATGAAGACAATGTATTCAGATATGGGTGGCTCTGCTACTGTTGCGGCGGCTTTGACATTGGCAGCGAATAAGAATTATCCTAAGAGAATTAAAGCTTATTTGTGTTGTGCAGAGAATGTGATTTCGGACAGTGCTATGAAAATTGGAGATATTATTAATTATCCTAATAATACATCTGTTGAAATAGCAAATACAGATGCAGAAGGTCGTTTAGTATTAGCTGATGGTTTGATTTTAGCTTCAAAAGAGGCAGAATACATTGTAGATGCTGCAACGTTAACAGGTGCAGCTAAAATTGCATTAGGTCGCGATTATAATGCAGTTCTCGGTTATAACAGGAATTTAACAAAATTATTTATTGATTCTGCTGAAGAAACTAATGAGTATGCGTGGGAATTACCGCTAGCCAATTTTCATAAAGATATCGTATCATCACAATATGCAGATATAACAAATTCAGTTGGTGGTGATGCTCCTGGTGCAACTAGTGCAGCAGTATTTTTAAGTAAATTTGTAACTAACACTGAAAAATGGATTCATATAGATTTATCGGCATCATTTCAAAAAACAGCAAACTCTAGATATTCTGTAGGTGCAAAGGGGCATGGAGTGAGATCCCTTGAGCAATATCTAGAAAAACTTTTGTCAAGAAACTAGAAAGATCACATTTTGGAAAAGGACTTACTGAGTAGGTCCTTTTTACGTTTTAAGCTATGCTTACGTGGATAATGAATTTCATGGAGATGATTGTAGATGGCAATAGAACGAACTTTTTCGATAATTAAACCTGATGTTGTTGCTAGAGATTTAATAGGTGATATATATCATAGGTTTGAAAATGCTGGTTTGCGTATAATTGCAGCAAAAATGGTCCATTTAAACCATGTTGAAGCCGCTGGATTTTATGCACATTTAAGAAATAAGGCTTTTTTTGAGGCTTTGATGGATTTTATGATGTCTGGCCCAATAATGGTTCAAGTTTTAGAGGGAGAAGATGCTGTAAGACGACATAGGGAGGTTATTGGAGAAACAGATCCAAAGCAGGCTCGAGCAGGCTCGATACGTGCAGATTATGCAGTATCAATAGATCAAAATGCCGTACATGGTTCTGATTGTGTTGAAGCTGCCGCTAGGGAAATAGCTTATTTTTTTTCTGAAGAGGAAATTTGTTTAAGGACAAGGTAATATGACAGATATTAGAAATATTACTATTCTTACTGGTGCTGGTATTTCTGCAGAATCTGGTATTCCTGTTTTTAGATCAGAAACTGGATTATGGGAACAACATCGTGTGAATGATGTAGCTACTTATGAAGGTTTTTTAAAAAATAAAACTTTAGTTCATTCCTTTTACAACAAGATGAGAAGTAAATTAGCTAACGTTTTACCAAATGATGCACATTATGCTTTGACAAAGTTACAGTCAAATTGGAATAACGGTAAAGTAACTATCATTACACAAAATATTGATGATTTACACGAAAGAGCAAGTAGTCAAGATGTAATTCATATGCATGGAGAGTTAAAGAGTTTATTGTGTGAAGCTTGTGGTAAATCTGTTCGTTGGAATCAAGATTCATCTGTTGATACACAATGTCCATATTGTAAATCTAAAAAGATGCGTCCAAACATAGTTTGGTTTGGAGAAGTTCCGTATAATATGGATTCAATTTATAGAATACTTGATCAAACATCATTGTTTTTATCAATTGGAACATCAGGTGTTGTATACCCAGCTGCAGGTTTCGCAGAATATACCCATGCAAGAAATTCTTTTAACATTGAATTTAATATAAATTCATCTGCTGTTGCAAATAATTTTGATATTGCAATATATGATAAAGCTTCGGATTCAATCCCTAAGTTTGTTGATAACTTATTATTGTATAAAGATCTTTCATTTTTGAATAGCTATATAAAATAGGGGATTTTTCATTTTTAGTTGCAAAAATTATTAATATTCTTTTATAAAATATATATAATTAGTTATTGATATTAATAATAAGTAAAATTATTGATATTTGTGACAGCTTTACCTATTTTTGTTATAATCACGTCTTGCTTAAGATAACTCGTGTTTAGTTGAATATATAAAAATGGCTCAAGAAAATAAGATAAATTTATTAGATTTAGATCGTGAAGGAATCACTGACTTTATAATTGGATTAGGTGAGAAAAAATTTAGAGTAGACCAAATTATGAAGTGGATTTATCAATATGGTATCACTGACTTTTTTCAGATGACTAATATTAAAAAAGACCTTCAAATAAAGCTAAGCGAGTTGGCAGAAATAAAGGCTCCTACAGTTATGGTAGAATCATGTGGAAGTGATGGTACAATTAAATGGGCTTTAGACGCAGGAGATGGACAATTAGTTGAAACTGTTTATATTCCTGATGGAGATAGAGCAACTCTATGTGTATCTACCCAAGTTGGATGTGCAATAAATTGCGCTTTTTGTGCAACTGGTGCGCAAGGATTCAACAGAAATTTAAAAACTAGTGAAATTATTGGTCAAGTTTGGCGTGCTACAGAGAAAATTGGGTTTACGCCAATTCCTAAGTTAAGGGCTATAGATAATGTTGTTTTAATGGGAATGGGAGAACCTTTATTAAATTTAAATAATGTTGTTCCCGCAATGAAATTAATGTTAGATGATTTAGGTTTTGGATTGTCGAAGAGAAGAGTTACCATTTCTACAGCAGGAGTTGTTCCTAGTTTAGATAAACTTGGTGATATGATTGATGTAGCTTTAGCTATTTCATTACACGCTCCTAATGATGAATTAAGGAGTAAGCTTGTTCCATTAAATGATCGATATAATATTAGAGATATATTGAATGCTGTTAAACGCTATGTTGCAAAATCAAATGCTAATAGTGGGCGTGTAACAATAGAATATGTTCTTTTATCAGGAGTTAATGATTCACCTGAAAATGCAAGGGAATTAGCTAAAACATTATCGCATACACCATGCAAAATTAATTTGATTCCTTTTAATCCTCATGGTCATAGTTGTTTTGAAAAGCCTAGTAAAGCAACTGTAGATAAATTTTATCAAATTCTCACAGATTATGGATATACTGTGGTTACGCGTAAAACAAGAGGTGATGACATAAAAGCGGCTTGTGGACAATTAGCAGGTGAAGTGAAAAACAAAATGAAGAAAATTGCATCTTTTAATAGTGACAATATTGAATAGCTATACATTTAAGGATTGATGTTATGAATAAATTACTCGTTATTATAGCCTCTATATTTCTGATTGGTTGTGTGACTAGAACAGAATTTGTTGTTGGTACTGATGGTCAAGGTAATGAAATACTAAAAGAAAAAAGTGATATAGATTATGTAAAAGCTGCTAATGATAGAATTAATTTGGCTATTAGATATATAGAAATGAAGCAAATGACTGATGCTAAAATTAATTTGGAAAAAGCAGAGCAATACAATCCTGGAACAGAAAATTTATATCTAGCATGGGGTTATTATTACAGTACAGTGGGAGATTCATTAAAAGCAGAGAAAGTTTATAAGATTGCTTTAGATGAATATGATTCAGGTTCTGTTAATACAAATTATGGTATTTTTTTGTGTAATGAAAAAAGATTTAAAGAAGCAAATGAACATTTTATGAAGGCAGTGGCTATTCCTAATTACCCTAGAATAAGTTTTACATACGAAAGAGCTGCAACATGTGCTTTTGAATCAGGAGATAATGCAAAAGCTGGTGAATATTTTGAGCAAGCAATGAATTATGGTGGAAATAGTCCTTCATTATTGTACAATTATGCGTACTATAGTTTTGGGAATGGTGATGTTGCAAGGGCTGATAAGTTAATGCGTACTTTTGATATGTTTGAAAAAAATAGTTCTGCACAGGCATTAATGTTAAAAATTAGAATTTCTACAGCTTTAGGGCAATATTCATCAGCAGAAATTTATGGAAGAAAATTGCTTCAAGAATATGCAAACTCTGAAGAAGCAAAACAATATAAATCAGGCAATTATTAAGAGAAACTCTCTAAGAGATTTTAAAATGTTAAATGAAGAACAGCTACTTATAGCACAAAGCTTAGGTAATCAATTTAAGGTGAATCGTGAGCAGCATAATTTAACCTTGAACGAAGTGTCGACAAAACTTGAGATTAGAAGTGTTTTATTGAATGACATGGAAAAAGGTCGATTTTTACACTTAAGACGTGGAGATTGCTTGGCATACGCTAAATTTATTGGGATGGATATAAAGGAAGTGTCAGATACAATTGAATCATTAGTGTCTGCCAATAAAACTGAAACTGCTAATGTAAATCGTTTAAAAGTATATATAGGTGCAGCAACAGCAATCGTGGTTGCGATTGTTGTTGTGATTACATTATCTTCGTCAATGAAAAATGAATCTATGGATTCACATTCAGTTAATTCTGTGGAGAATGATAATAAGTTACAAAATGATCAAGCATCAGAGAATATTGATATACAAGAATTAGATAATGTTGCAACTGTGACTCCAAGTACTGATGCCCCAAAAGAAGATTTAGCTTCAAGTGTAAACGACAGTAAAAATTTATTAAATGAAGAAAAAACAGAAATTGAATCCAATACTATTATGGAACATTCTGTAAATACACAGAACTCTGTTGATAATCCTGAAATTAAGGATAATAAGGTAAAAAGTGGGATTGAGATTGTTTCTATAGATGATGGAAATAATCAAATAACTAATAAAAATTCAGAGCTTAAGAATGAAATGGCTCAAGATGAATCACAAAATAACAAGTTAAGCAAAACTAAAGATGATACTAAAGTTGATATTAGTACTGTAAATAATGTTGAAAATAAAAATGATAAATTGGTACGTAATGAACCAAATAAAGAAGTAGTAGTTCATACTCAAAAAGTTGCAGAGTCAAAAGATCAATCTGTTAATAGTTCTAAACCTAAAATTAAGAAAGAAGTAGCTTCCGCTCCTCATACAACTGTTAATTCATCTTTGAAGGTTGGGCAAGTTGTTAGTTTGGGTTCAAAAAACAATAAAACAGTTCCTAAAAAGGATGAAAAATCAACTAATGTTTCTAGCATCAACACTAACAAAAACCAAAAAAAACTCACTGTTGATAATAATAAACAAGTTAATGGTTTAAAGGCTGGTGAAATTAGACCGCTATCAAATACATTAAAGAAAAATGAAAATGTAAATGAAATTAAAGTTAAGGAAAAGTCTACTAGTGGTGTAGCTCCTGTTACTCTTAATAAAGAAGAAATTAAACAAAAGGCTGATCGAGTAGTAATTACAGAGGTTGTTGCTAAATAATGGTTTCTAGTTCGCAAATAAAAAGAAAAAAAACTCGACAAATTATGGTGGGGAATGTGCCTATAGGTGGAAATTCCCCAATTTCTGTTCAAAGTATGACAAATACTGATACTTGTGATATTGAGGCAACAAATAAACAAATATTGGAAATTGCTGATGCTGGAGCAGATATTGTAAGGGTGAGTGTCCCAACATTAAAAGCAGCAGAGGCTTTTAAGTTTATTAAGATGGCTTCAAAAATTCCAGTTGTTGCAGACATACATTTTGACTATCGTATTGCGTTAAAAGTTGCTGAATATGGTGCAGATTGTTTGCGTATTAATCCTGGTAATATTGGAAGTGATGACAAAGTGAGATCGGTCGTGTCATCTGCAAAAGAACATGGTATTCCAATAAGAATAGGTGTTAATGGCGGTTCATTAGAAAAAAATATATTAGAAAGGTATGGTGAACCCACACCTGAAGCTCTTGTAGAATCAGCCTTGCACCACATTGACATATTAGATAAATTAGATTTTGATAATTTTAAAGTATCAGTTAAGGCATCTGATGTTTTTTTAGCATATGAAGCTTATAAATTGTTATCTGAAAAAATTGATCAACCGTTGCACCTCGGTATTACGGAAGCAGGCGGATTAAGAAAGGGATCTGTAATGAGTGCTATTGGTCTTTCATGGTTGTTACGTGAAGGCATTGGTGATACATTACGAGTTTCATTGGCTGCAGATCCAGTAGAAGAGGTCAAAGTTGGTTTTGACATATTAAAGGTTTTAAAACTTCGTAATAGAGGAATAAATTTTGTGGCATGTCCTACTTGTTCACGAAGAGGGTTCGATGTAATTGGAACAGTAAATGAATTGGAAAATAGACTTTCTGATATTACTGACAATTTAAATGTTGCAATTATGGGATGTGTCGTTAATGGACCAGGCGAAGCTTCAAGAGCTAATCTAGGAATTTGTGGAGCTGCTGATAAGAGTTACTATTATGAAGATGGTGAAAGAATTGATAGAATTCCTAATGAGCAACTAATAGATGTGCTTGAGCAAAGAATTAGATCATATTTAAAAAAATAATTGATTTTTGATTATATTAATTCAGGATTTTAAAGTGGCGGTAAAAATAAACGCAATAAGAGGTATGAATGATCTTCTACCTCAAAATAGTAGTATTTGGCAACAAGTTGAAAATGTTTTGAAGAATACTGCTTCCTCTTTTGGATTTAGTGAAATTCGTTTTCCTATAGTTGAAAAAACAGGTTTGTTTTGCAGAGCTATAGGTGAAGTTACCGATGTGGTTGAAAAGGAAATGTATACATTTGATGATAGAGATGGTGATTCTTTATCATTGAGACCTGAAGGTACAGCTGGATGTGTGAGAGCTTGTTTAGAAAATAGCTTAATATACAATCAAGAGCAAAGAGTATGGTATACAGGACCAATGTTTAGACATGAAAGACCTCAAAAAGGTAGATATCGTCAATTTCACCAATTTGGCTGTGAAGTTTTTGGTTTAAATGGTCCTGATATTGATGCAGAGATAATTTCATTTACAGCTATGATTTGGAAAAAACTTGGGTTAACAGATTATGTTACTCTTCAGCTTAATTCTCTTGGTTCAGCGGATGAAAGAGCATTATATAGAGATGCTTTAGTTGCATTTTTAGAACAACATGTAGAGATTCTGGATGAAGATTGTAAACGTCGAATGTATACTAATCCTTTGCGAGTGCTTGATACAAAGAATCCTGATATTATAAAAGTCTTATGTGATGCACCTAAGTTAAATGAATATTTTGGAGAAGAGACTAAAGCTCATTTTAACAAATTATGTGCGTTTTTAGATGTATTGGGAATTAAGTATGAGTTTAATGATCGTCTAGTTAGAGGTTTAGATTATTATAATCTAACTGTATTTGAATGGGTGACAACGTCACTTGGTTCACAGGGTACAGTATGTGGTGGTGGACGTTATGATGGCTTAGTTGAACAACTAGGTGGGCAATCTACTCCCGCAATTGGTTTTGCAATTGGTTTAGAACGTTTAATTTTGCTACTTGAAACTTTAAATTTGGTAGAAAAAAAATCTGCAGTTGATGTTTTGATTTGTGCACTTGGTGACGATGCCGAGAAATTTGCATTAAAGATAGCTAATTCTTTGCGTTTAGATATTCCACAAGTTAAAATTATGACTCATTGTGGTGGCGGTAAATTTAAGAAGCAAATGAGCCACGCTGACAAGGTTGGAGCTAGTTTTGCACTAATTATTGGGGATGATGAAGCTTCAAAAGAAATGATTACTGTAAAGAATTTGGCTAATGGTGAGCAACAATCATTAGATTATGTAACACTTAAAGCTTATTTATTAAATAATTTTTAATATACTTGGGAGATAATGTGGATATTTTTGAAGCTGATGAGCAGCAACGCGAAGAGGAACTGCAGAAGTGGTGGAAGGATAACTGGGCGAGTATAGTTTCAGGTGTTCTTGTAGCTTTGGTTGCAATATGTGCTTTGTATTATTATCGCGAATATAACGTTCAAAATAAACAACAAAGTACGACTGATTTTTACACAATTGTGATGCAAAATGACGGAACTGATGATAAGTCAATTGGTATAGTTAAAGACTTTATTTCAACTCATAATGATGAATATGGTCAATTAGCTTCGATTCAACTTTCTAAGTCTTTTATAGCGATGAATAAATATCAAGAAGCTTATGATGTTATTTCGCAAAGTATCAAAAGTGGTTCTGATGAAATACTTGATAATTTGATGCAACTTAGAGCTGCAAGACTTGCAATTGAATTAAAGAAATTTGATAAAGCAATGGATCATTTAAATTCAGTTAAGAATGACAGTTTTACAGCAGCTGTTGCTGAATTAAAAGGTGATTTACTGAGAGCTCAAGGGAACTTTTCAGATGCTTTAGACTCTTATAAAAAGGCCATGGATTTGGCGGTTGATACCAATGTTTCAGCAATTTTAAAGATGAAATATGATTCATTGTTAACGACTGATGGGGTTGTAAGTAAAGATATAAAAACATCTGTAGAAACTGTTGATAAAACAAAAACAGAAAATAAAGATTTAGTTACTGACGACAAGAATCATTCTGATAAGTAATTTTGCTAGGAAATATTGTGAACATAAATACGTTCAAGGCTATAAAGAATATGTGTGTAATTATTGCTTTAGTAATAATTACTAATGGGTGTTCTAGTGATATAGATGTTTATCAACCTGTTCCTGCTCCAGAGTTTGCTAACCAATTACAAGTGAAAATGTTGTGGAGTAGGTCTGTCGGATCTGGTGTTGGAAAATATTATTCGCAACTCAGTCCTGTGTATGATGATGAACGTGTTTATGCAGCTTCTAGAAATGGTGATGTTTATGCCTTCATGAAGAATGATGGTCATAGGGTATGGCATACTGATTTAGATGATGAAAATGAGAATGATAACCGAAGATCAACGAGACTTTCTGGTGGGTTAACTGTTGATGATAATAAGCTTTTTGTAACTTCAGAAAATGGCTATGTATATGCACTTGATGCAACTAATGGCGAATTACTGTGGAAGAGTGATTTAGGTTTAGAAACTATTTCTGCACCAGCAGTTTTAGGAAGCCAACTTTTTGTGTTATCAGTTTCAGGGCAATTATTTTGTCTCAATATAGAAGATGGTGCGCAACAGTGGGCAACTGGAAATGATAATGGATTGTTATCTCTAAGAGGTAATACTAATCCTGTTACAATTCCTGGCGCTGTATTATATGGCACTGTTGACGGGAAAATTAATATTGTTAGTGCAAGCCAAGGATTGCTGCTTACTCAATTACAAGTAGGTATTCCTCATGGAAAAACAAAACTTGCTAGATTGAACGATGTTAATACATCACCTTTAATTATAAGTAATGAAATTTATACTTTAGCATTTAATGGTGATTTGAAAGGTTTTATTTTACCTAGTGCGAATACTATTTGGGTAAGGAAATATGCGTCATACCAAAATATGGCATATGATTTATCAGATATAGCTATTACAGACAAGAATAGTCATGTTTATGGAATTATTAGAATTGATGGTTCAGAAAGATGGGTTAATACCGCTCTTACATATAGAAATGTAACTGCTCCAGCATATTATGGTGATTATGTAATTGTTGGTGATTATGAAGGTTACCTGTATTGGTTAGATAGTGCTACAGGTGAATTTAGAGAAAAGTTTGAGGTTGATAGTAGTGGTTTATATACCGCTCCATTAGTAGATGATGACGTTATTTATGTGCAATCTCGTGGTGGTGATTTATACGCACTAAAGCTAAAAAATGAAGAAGAATAGTTTTAGTTTGTAGTGTAATGTTTTATAAGAAAAGGCTCTTTCTACGGATTGAGCCTATCGTATTTATATAAGGAAAACAAAGCGATGACAAAAGTCGTAGCTCTGGTTGGGCGTCCAAATGTTGGTAAGTCAACATTATTTAATCGTCTTACAAAAACTCGCGATGCATTAGTAGCTGATTTCCCAGGTCTGACTCGAGATCGTAAATATGGCAGGGCCATGTACAATGATAGAGAGTACATTTTAATTGATACAGGTGGTATCGATGGAAGTGAAGAAGGGATTGAAACCCATATGGCAGAACAATCATTGCTTGCAATGGATGAAGCTGATTTAGTTTTGTTCTTAGTTGATGCGAGAAATGGTTTATCTGCTGGTGATTACATGATTGCTGAGTATGTAAGACGCCATCAAAAGAAAACAGTTGTTGTAGCAAATAAAATTGATGGTTTAGATCCTGATACAGCAATAAGTGAGTTATATGCATTAGGTTTAGGTGATATTTATCCGATCGCTGCAGCTCATGGTAGGGGTGTAGGTATTTTACTTGATGAAGTTATTGCCCCGGTTTTAGAGAGTGATGAAGAAAAACCTCCAATTGAAGTTGGTCCATTTGACGATCTTCAAGCAATAGAATGGGAAAAAGGATACGAATTTCTAGATAATGTCACTGTAGATCGTGAAGGTGGTGGCTTTAATTGGTATGAATGGAAAAAAAGACATGATCTTGTAAAAGGTGACGAAGAGAAAGCTGAAGAAACAGATAAAAAAGATAACAAAACTACAGAAATTCCTGCTGTAAAGACAGAAGAAAAAAATGTCCCTTTTGCTGATTTGCCTGTTAAATTTGCTATAGTAGGCCGCCCTAATGTTGGTAAGTCTACATTGACAAATAGAATGCTTGGTGAGGATCGTGTTATCGTTTTTGATATGCCTGGTACTACAAGAGACTCAATTTATATCCCTCTTGAAAAGGATGGAGAACAGTATATTGTAATTGATACTGCTGGTGTTAGAAAACGAAAGAAAGTTAACGAAGCTGTAGAAAAATTTTCTGTAGTAAAAACATTGCAAGCTATTGAAGATAGTAACGTAACATTATTGATTATAGATGCAAATGCAGGTGTGACAGACCAAGATATGAGTTTGTTAAGCTTTATAATTCAAAGTGGAAGATCTTTAGTAATTGCTGTAAATAAATGGGACGGCCTTGATAAGGAAGTGAAGGACAAAGTTAAAGAAGATCTAACTTTAAGGTTAGGTTTTGTTGATTTTGCAGAAATTCATTTCATTTCAGCTTTGCATGGTACAGGTGTTGGTCATTTATTTGAATCTATCCAAAAAGCGTATAAGAGTGCAACTACTCGAGTAAGTACGTCTAAGTTGAATAGAATACTTGAACTTGCGACTCAAGAGTTACAACCTCCAATGTCAAATGGTAGGCGTATTCGTCTTAAGTATGCTCATGCAGGTGGCTACAATCCACCAAGAATAATAATTCATGGTAATAAGACTAGAGACATAACTGATTCTTATAAGCGATATTTAACTAATTATTATCGTAGAAGTTTGGGTATTATTGGCACGCCTATTTCGCTTGAATTTAATGAAAGTGAGAACCCATTTGAAGGTAAAAAGAATAAGTTAACTCAAAGTCAAATAAGAAAACGTAAACGATTAATGTCTTTTGTGAAAAAAGCAAAGTCAAAATCTAAGAGAAAGTAAAATTTTAATAATTAATTACCGCTTAATTTAGGCGGTAATTTTTTTGAGAAAAGTTATGAATAATGTAAATAAAAATATTCCATGTCCGTGTGGTAGTGGTTTAACAATTTCAGAATGCTGTGGACCGTATTTATTAGGAAATAAAATTGTTGATGATACTCCAATAAATGTTTTAAAAACTAGATTTACAGCTTTTGTTTTAGCTGATGGTGAATATATATTAAAAACATGGCATAAATTATACAGGCCTAAAACAAAAGCAAAAATTATATCAATTGAATCAAAATCTTGTAAATATACAAAACTAGAGATTATTCATGATGAAATTAATGAAGATTCTGGGAAAATAGAGTATATAGCGAGATACAGAAAAGGCGTAATTTTTGGATACATTCATGAAATCGCGAATTTTAAAAAAGAGGGTAATGAATGGTTTTATACTGACGGTATAATTCTTGATTAGGACTGTATTTGAATGTTAATAAACATTTAATTCCATTATATAGTTAATAAATAAAAAAGCTGAATCACATTTAACCCAAATCTTGCAAATTTTTATGTAACTATGAAAATTATGTAAGCGAAGCACC
>CAZTNG010000046.1:0-17661 GCA_964615195.1 uncultured Enterobacterales bacterium | reverse complement strand
CCAAAAGCCACACTTTAATTTTAAAATTCTATACGCTATTTGCTAATACGCTTACGGTTTTTTATCATAATGCTTAATTATATTTAGCTTAAATTTTAAACCTTTTAATCTGTGCTTCAAAAAACCTAATCTATTTAAGGTTAAAGTATTAAATAGAGAATAGTAAAAGACTTTGCTTTTTAGTCGTTTTACTAATATTGCATTATTTCGCTTCAATACGCTCAGAATGTCGCTTAGGCGAAACCTTTTAGCCTGTAGGTATTCTTCATGCACAATCTCGCGCATAGCGTAGTATGCTTGCGTGTGCGACGCTGCAATCGCATCATAGTCTCCAACATAAGAAACATAATAACCTGATTCCTGTATGACTAAAGGAATTATACGCTCAATTGCATGTAGTATTGTGCCATCTGCCTCAATAGGTTCTTCTGGAAAGTCATCATTAATCCATTTGTGTCTGAATAAAGGTTTCATAGCTCGTGATTTTACCCAAAACATTGAACCATATGGTGCAACAGGATAATTATCAAATGGAATTGATAAGGATAACATTTCGTATAACTTATTCATATGCTCATAATTTGTAGCTACAGATAATTGATCTGTAAAAAATAAGTTAGCAAAAGTAGGTGAAGGCGGAACTAACATACCTAGACAATTTTTTGTTTTTAAGCAATTTATAACATTAGATATATATGTAGTGTTAATTAATAGTGAGTCAAGACAATGGTTTAAAAATTCCTCTGCTAAATTTTTGCTTTTTAAGTGTGTACTCTTTTTGTCGTGAAGAACGCATACATAATCGAACTTGTTGAAAATAAGAGGGCATACAGTTAAAAAAGAGACAAGATCACGACCTCGGTTAAATTTACTAGGCCTTTTAAGTAATTGAGCTACATCTAATCCCAATTCTATTAAATATTGGCATGCCTTATCAATAAGTTCAGATTTAGGTGAAACAATAACAACTTTAATATTACTATGTAAGCCTTTTAGTCTGTTGAGGATGTTTTCATAACAATCGTCGTAGTATAAATATACGAGGATTGCAATTTTCTCTTTTGCAAAATCAATAGGTGTTTGTATCGTTTTACTAGAAAGAGGTAGAACTAGATTAAATTCCAATCTTAGATCTGAAAGTTTCTTTGTTTTTAGAAGAAACTGCCATATGAATTCAATTGGATAATAATTGTTATTTCGCAAATAATCTAAAATTTTAATTTTTTGATTTCCTCTACCATTTTCAATTAGATCACTATAAGGTCTTGAAAAAAATTGTTTGCTTAAAAAAGGTAGTTTATGGATTATTTCAATTGGATTTGTGTAGGCAGTATCTTCATCAAATGAGTTTTCTATATAAAAGGTGTTTTCTAATGAATTTAATGTTACACGTCCATGTAATAATATTTTAGGAAGCATATCTCTTGCAAATCCAATCACTAAAGGAAGTGTTTTACCATTAGTCATGTGAACAATTTTATTCGATGAATTGTTTTCAATAAAACTTAAATAATCAGTTAGATTTTTACCTAAAGGTCCAATAACATCTAATGTAAGGTAAACAAAAAATCGTACGTCGCTTAGAATAATGGATTTTATTTTTTGGTCAAATTCTTTATCGATTACATCTATTGCGTGGTAGTTTATAAAATTTTCTGACAAATTATCATTATGAAGGAACACTATGTCACCATATGATGATAAAACTTTAATTAGGTATTCATCACTGCGATAAAAAGATGTAACGTTAGTGTTGTCAATTAAAAAGCAAAACTTCATTATAGATATGACCTTATAATCTATGCTTAGCATAACGCGTTATAAAACTAATTTTAAATTATATAGGATTAACAAATATTATTGAGTGTCATATGTTATATATTTTAAAAATAATATAAATGATAGTGTGAATTTAGATAAAGATGTTGAAGTAATAGAAATAAATAATCTGCACAGATAGCTTGTTTAATGCTTTATTTGTTGCATAACATTTTTGATATAAACATGTATATAAGATTTCATTTTTTTTCTAAAAAGACATTAAGCTCATTATCTAGGACCTCCTCCCAATTACAAGGGAATCCATTAAAAGGTAAAATTACAACGTCCTGGTATTCATTCATAACAGTTTTAAAAAATGAATAGAATAATTTCCAATCAGTATTAGCATTCAAAATTCGTTTGATTACTAAAAAGACAGGAAACAATTTATTTTGTTGCCTGTCTTTAGGAATATATTGATTGTTTTCTCTGTATAGCGAAGGAGTGGTTTTCAATGAAAAATTGTAAAGTCTACCGTAATGAGCACAAATATTTCTTACTTCAACTAATACTTTTATCCATTTTGATAAGAATATAGGCTTAGTGTTAAAAATTTTCGCTACAGCTTTTTGATCATCGTCTTTCATTATTGAGTAAAAAATACTAATATTTCCAAATGTAAAAAGCTCAATGGCTACCCATATAGGAAATTGTTCTTTGTATTTTTCAATATGGTGCTTAACAAAGGTTTTTGATTTATTTCTATTTACTTCACTATAAAAAGTACTAATAAGTTTCGAATGGTTTTTAGATACATTATCTTTAAAATTAGTTATATTTAAATATCCTAGAGCACCATACCTGATAGCCAAGGTATATGAAATTTGTGTTCTTAATAGAATTTCAATTTGTTCTATAACATGCATTAATGAGTTTTTTAATATACTATCAAACTTATATATTTTGAAGATATGTAGTAAAGAAATACCTTCTTTATATTCATTTTTCTTGATATTAACCGCAGTTCTTAAAATGAGGCCTGTATTTGTGGATTCTGTTATAGCTGCTGCGATTGTGGATTGAATAGTTTACCACCGTGATATAGTTAAGATTGAATGTCAGTAATATAAGCTAAAATGGAAAATATATTTTACAACTGAGGATAATTAAGTAACATTTTGAGATTGACGAAAACTGATATTTTTAAGTGACACATTACAAATGTGTTCTCATCAGTGTAAAAATGTAATTTATTTGTTTAATTTGATCAACATATGTTTGGCTTAAGCCAAACATATGTTGAGTGATTTATGGTACCCGAGGCGGGACTTGAACCCGCACGCCATTACGCACTACCACCTCAAGGTAGCGTGTCTACCAATTCCACCACCCGGGCATAATTGTTGAACTTTTAGCTATAAAACAGAGAACTAACTGCTTATTTTTTTATATAGTTTTGGTACCCGAGGCGGGACTTGAACCCGCACGCCATTACGCACTACCACCTCAAGGTAGCGTGTCTACCAATTCCACCACCCGGGCACGAATCATATTTACTTACTAAATTTATTTAGACTCAGCTGTATCTTTGTTTTCAGTCTGTGTATTATTTTCTACAGGCTTAGTTTCTTCACTTGCTGTTGCAACTTTATCTTCAGTTTTTACTTCTGTAGCTTTTACATTTTCTGTAGTTGCTACTTCAGATTTAGGATTTTCAACTACTTCAGTTTTTTGCTCAACTTTCTTTTCTGGAGCTGAAACTTCAACAGTAGGATTTTCTTTCTTTACATCAACTTGAGCTTTAGATTCTTCAACTGAAGTTTCAATTTGAGAGAAACCTTCAGGCTTATTTGTTTTATGAGTATTTAAGAAACCAAGAACTACGCTTAATACGAAAAACAAAATGGTTAAAAACCAAGTAGATTTTGTTAAAAAATTAGTACTACCAGCAGAGCCAAAGAGAGTATTTGAAGCTCCTGCACCAAAAGATGCGCCCATACCAGCACCTTTCCCTTGCTGTACAAGAATAAGCACAACTAAGAAAATAGCTACCAATAGAAATAGCACCAAAAGTATTGTATATGTAAGAGACATTATTAACCCTCAGCTTTGTTTGCTGTCATTGCGCGCTATTCTATCAAAGAAATCTATATTTTCAAGAACTTTTTATAAAGATGAATGATTTTGTGTAAAAATCATTCATCAAATGTTGTTGAAAATTTTATTAATTTTGGCTTTCATGAATTATTACATTTGCAATAGAACTTGCTAGTTCCTTTACCAATGTTTCATTTTCACCTTCAACCATTACGCGTACTAAAGGTTCTGTTCCTGAGTTTCGTAATAGAACTCTACCTTTATTGCCAAGTTTGGTTTCAGCAGATTTTACTGCTTCTTGAACTTTGTTATCTTTAGTTGCATCAAATCCAGCTGTAAGGCGGACGTTTATTAAAACCTGTGGAAATAGTGATAAGTCACTAATAAGCTCATTAAGGGACTTGTTGCTTTCACATAAAGCTCGCATAACTTGAAGAGCTGAAATTATTCCATCTCCAGTTGTTGTATGCTTAAGGCTAATTATATGGCCAGAATTTTCGCCACCTAGAGTCCAACCATTTTCTAATAGTTTTTCCATTACATAGCGATCGCCAACTTTGGCTCTAGTGAATGGTATATCTAGTCTACCTAGAGCTTGTTCAAGTCCTAAATTGGACATAAGCGTTCCCACGACGCCACCTTGAAGCTTATTCATTTCTTTTTGGTATTTAGCTATGATGTATAGTAGTACATCTCCATCAAGAAGATTACCATTTTTATCGACCATCATTACTCGGTCACCATCGCCATCAAATGCAATACCTAAATCAGCTTTTGTTTGAAGAACCTTTAAAATTAGGTTGTCTGGATGAGTTGAACCATAACCATCATTAATGTTTGTTCCATTTGGTTCGTTACCAATTGCAATTACTTCGGCACCTAGTTCACGAAAAACCATAGGTGCTACCTGATATGTAGCACCATGTGCGCAATCAAGTACAATACGATAGCCTTCTAAATTGTATACATTTGGAAAGCTACTTTTACAAAATTCTACGTATCTTCCTGGGGCATCATCTTTGCGAGAAGCTTTACCTAAATTCTTAGGTTCTTCAATTGTCATATCCTGTTCAAGTAGTGCTTCAATCTTTGCTTCAATTTCGTCAGGAAGTTTGGTTCCATCTTTTGAGAAAAATTTAATACCGTTGTCATAAAAAGGATTGTGAGATGCACTGATTACAACTCCTGCCTCCGCTCTAAAAGCGCGAGTTAAATATGCTATTGCAGGTGTTGGCATAGGTCCAAGCAAAACAGACTTAACACCAGCCGCTGAAAATCCAGCCTCTAGTGCAGCTTCTAACATATAGCCAGAAATTCGAGTATCCTTGCCTATAATAACTTTTTTGGTGCCTTTTTCAGATAAAACTTTACCTGCTGCCCAACCCAATTTCATGACAAAATCTGGAACAATAGGAAATTGACCAACTTTTCCACGTACACCATCTGTTCCAAAGTATTTTCTATTCATTATGTAATCTCCTGATGATTACTTATTTTCTGATTTGTGAATTTTCAAAAGTTCGCTAATATTATGTTTTTTATGCTCAAAAGAATTAGCATAATTCCAACATTTTAAAGCTTGTGCTGTTTGTAATACATCATGAACTCTTATAATAGATGCACCTTTATTTACTGCATAGAGTGCTAGCGCTAATGAACCAGGAAGTCTTTCATTGACAGGAACATTAAGAAAATTACCAATCATAGATTTACGTGAAAGACCAATTAATACTGGTAGCGCAAAACTTTTAAAAGTATCTAATCTAGCTAAGAGCTCGTAATTTTGATCTATGGTTTTGCCAAAACCAAATCCAGGATCTATTAGGAGGTTTTCACGCTTAATGCCTGCATTTAGACAATCATGAATATGGCTGAAGAAAAATTCGTTGATATCACCTAGTAAATCATTGTAATGTGGTGCCTGTTGCATTGTTTTAGGATCACCTTGCATGTGCATAAGGCAAACAGGGAGGCTTAGTTCTGCGCATGTTTTAAGACCACCTGGTTCACTTAATGAACGTATATCATTGATTAAATGAGCTCCTGCTGATGCACTTTCACGCATAACGTCTGGTTTTGAAGTATCTATGGATATAAAAACATCCAATTCTTTAGCGATTCTTTCAACAACAGGTACTACTCTTTGAAGTTCTTCTTCTGTTGAAACTTCTGCAGCACCAGAACGTGTAGATTCACCACCGATGTCTATAATATCAGCTCCATCAGCTACTAGTTTTCTAGCAAAGGCCACAGCGTCTTCTAGTTTATTATGGGTGCCACCATCTGAAAAGGAATCAGGAGTAACATTTAAAATCCCCATAACTTTAGGAGTAGTCAAATCTAAAACCCTATCTCTAGCAGTAATTTTCATATTCACCTCATATTTAAATTTTCTAGCAAGCATAATACATTTTTTGTAACATTAGCTCAGCTTTATTTTATTAATTTCTTGCACAATAACACAAAGCCTCACATAAGTGAGGCTTTTGTTCTAATAGAAAAAGCTATTTATCTTCAGAAGAATCACTGTTGTTCTTAGGTTCTTCAGAAGTAGGTGTATCTACATTTTCTTTAATATCTTTGTCAGAATTAGAGTTATCTGTAGTGCTTGTTGTGTTATTAGGCTCTCTGACAGGTTTACGTGCTAGTAAATCGTCAATTTGATCAGCATCTATGGTTTCATATTTTAAAAGAGCATCCTTCATAGCATGGAGGATATCCATATTATCTGTTAATAACTGTTTAGCTTTTTGATAATTACGGTTGAGAATTTCTTTTACTTCTGCATCAACAATAATTTGAGTATCATTAGACATGTTCTTTTGTTGAGTTCCGGCAGCTCCTAAATAAGATTCCTGCTGTTCCTCTTCCATTAGTTGTGGTCCGATTTTACTACTCATGCCCCAACGCATAACCATTTTTCTAGCTAAATCTGTAGCACGTTCAATATCGTTCGAAGCACCGGTTGTTACCATGTCGTTACCAAAGATTATTTCTTCTGCTATACGTCCACCATAAAGTGAGGCAATCATAGATTCAATATGTTGCTTTGTATAGCTAAAACGATCATTTTCAGGTAGGTACATAGTTACACCTAAAGCTCTGCCTCTAGGAATAATTGATACTTTATATACAGGATCATGATCAGGAACTAGTTTACCAACAATTGCATGTCCAGATTCATGATATGCGGTATTAGTCTTTTCATGTTCATCCATTGCCATAGAGCGGCGTTCTGTGCCCATTAAAAGTTTGTCTTTTGCTAATTCAAATTCAGCCATGCTAACAAGCTTTTTGTTTGCACGAGCAGCTGCTAAAGCTGCTTCATTTACTAAGTTTGCTAATTCAGCACCTGAGAATCCTGGAGTTCCACGAGCAATAAGTGCAATATTAACATCTTCACCTGTAGGAACTTTTCTTGTGTGAACTTTTAGAATTTGTTCACGTCCCTTAACATCAGGAAGTCCAACTGTTACTTGTCTGTCGAAACGACCAGGACGAAGTAGGGCTGGATCAAGTACGTCAGGGCGGTTAGTTGCAGCAATGACTATAACAGCTTCATGACCATCAAAGCCATCCATTTCAACAAGTAATTGGTTTAGTGTTTGTTCACGTTCATCGTGTCCACCACCCATGCCTACGCCTCTTTTGCGACCTACAGCATCGATTTCATCGATAAATATAATGCAAGGACATTTTCTCTTCGCTTGTTCAAACATATCACGAACACGTGAAGCACCTACGCCCACAAACATTTCAACGAAATCTGAACCTGAAATAGAGAAGAATGGAACTTTTGCTTCGCCTGAAATAGCTTTTGCTAAAAGGGTTTTACCAGTACCAGGCTGACCTACAAGTAATACACCTCTAGGGATTTTTCCGCCTAACTTCTGGAATTTACTTGGGTCTCTTAGGTAATCAACTAATTCTTTAACTTCATCTTTCGCTTCATCGCAGCCTGCAACATCTGCAAAAGTTGTATGAACTTGGTCCTCACGCAAAAGTTTGGCTTTACTTTTAGAGAAACCTAATGCTCCACCTTTTCCACCACCTTGCATTGAACGCATATAGAATATCCATACTGCAATAAGTAGAATCATAGGGAACCAAGAAATAAGAATAGAAATAAAAATACTTGGTTCTTCAGGTTTAACACCAGAAGTCTCAACATTCTTTTCTTCTAATTTTGGAAGAAGTGTTGGATCCATGATTGGCATTATGACATTGAAGTTTTTGCCATCAGTTGTGGTAGCAGTTATTATTTTACCGTCGATTTTTACACGACTGATTTTACCTTGATCAATTTCTTGCTTAAATTGAACATAGTTATTGGTTTCGTTGCCGGAATTACCGTTAGAATTTATGGCTTCTAAGCCGTAAATAATAACTACAGCAACAATAAGCCATAATATGAGATTTTTTGCCATTCATTGTTCCTTATTGACAGGTTTTTACCTGAAAAATTCCTGTTCTGTTGCACCCTTAAAGCCGAGACATACAAAATAAACTTCACGAGATCTTGCTCTAGAAGCGTCTGGCTTACGTACTTTCACTTCTTTAAATGATTGACGTAGAGTACGTAAATATTGTTCTGAGCCTTCGCCATGAAAAACTTTAACCACAAAAGATCCATTTTTCTTTAGTATTTGATTACACATTTCGTATGCAAGTTCAACTAAATACATTGCTCTTGGTTGGTCAACGCCTAAGTTACCCGACATATTAGGAGCCATATCAGATAATATTACATCAACTTTTGTGTCACCTACAATCGAAAGAAGCTGATCAAGAACCTCTTGCTCTCTAAAGTCTCCTTGTAAAAAGTCGACTCCAAATATAGGGTCCATAGGTAAAATGTCGCAAGCTACTACGCGCCCAGTTTCACCTACACATGTTACAGCGTATTGAGACCATCCACCTGGTGCAGCACCTAAGTCAACTACGTTATATCCTGAGCGAATGATACGATCTTTGCCTTGAATTTCTTCTATTTTAAAGCTAGCTCTTGATCGAAGTCCTTGCTTATGGGCTTCTTGTACGTAAACATCATCGAAATGTTCTTTGAGCCATCTGCTTTGGCTAGCTGTTCTTTTTTTCTTTGTCATTAAATAATTTTAGTCCGCAATTGCAAAACCATAGATTCATTTTTAAATTTTATTCCACTATTGATAACAACATTTTAATTTATCATACAACTGCAAAATAAGTCTAATATGCTAATTTTATACTATAATACTCTGTATCACAATAACGCAAAAGCTATGTATTAGAAAAATGCATAACTATAATGCCTGATAAATATCAGATTTTCACTTATTTAATATAAATTACATGCTCATAAACTTCTTTATCTTGAAAATGACCAAATAATATACAAATAGATGTGTAAATAAATGTTTAAAACCTGTATAATTCGCACAAAATTTTTAAGTGGATTTATATAAATGGAATTAACTACTAAACAAAAGCTTTTCCTAAAAAACAAGGCTCATGATATAAAGCCTGTTGTGATGATTGGTAAAAAAGGTTTGGCTGATAGTGTTATTGAAGAAATTATTTCTTCTATTGAGCATCATGAATTAATTAAAGTTAAGGTTGCTCTTGAGGATAAGACTCAAAAGGCAGAGGTTGCTGCTTTTATTGCTGAAAAGGCTGAAGCTGAAGTAATTCAATTCATGGGTAACAATATTACTCTTTTTAAGCAAGCTAAAAAGAACAGTAAGTTCTATCTTCCTAAGGAATAGGCAATACTTATCATGGGAATATATTAAGTTGAAAATAATAGTTTTTAACTAAATATTTATCTTTATGATATTGCGTATTTTATTAGTTTAGCTCTCTTTTATAAGTTATCATTCGATAATGTTAAAAATAGCCTCTTGATATGAATATCCTCATGTGAAAACTTAAAATTCACGGAGATCATAAAAGGAGGCTTTTCTTTTTGTGTTGCACAAATGTCGATAATTGCGATTATTTGCAATAAATAAGTTGTGGTTTGAGAAATCTAATATTTAGGCCTAAAATTATATAGACCTAAATAGGCTTTAAGTTTTTGCCAGTTTGTTATTTTAATTAGCAATATGAGTTTTATGCATCTTTTTTTATGGTTGGGGTTTTGTGTGATGCAATCTTAAATCCAATAAATCCAAAAATAATAGCAATAATTGGGTTTATTATATTAAAGAAACAGTATGGTAAGTAGGCAAAAGTAGTTACACCTAGTACTCCTGAAATATATACTGCACAAGTATTCCATGGAACTAATACTGATGTTATTGTTCCACCGTCCTCTAAGCTTCTAGAAAGGGCTGTTTGCTTTAAATTTAATTTTTTGTAAGCTTGTTTATACATTCTACCAGGCATGATGATTGACATGTATTGATCACCTGAAATTATATTAACACCAATACATGTTAAAATTGTTGAACATATAATTCCTCTAACATTGCGTGCTATCAATAATACCTTTTTGATTATATAACCAAGTGCACCAGTGGTTTCCATTGCCGCTCCAAAAGATAATGCTGCAATGACTAAGAAAATAGTATTAAGCATGCTGTTCATGCCACCACCACTTAGTAAGCTGTTAAATTCAGCATCCTGAGTATTTATTTCAATTCCATTATACGCTGAACTCCATAATGAAATCAGATTTGAAACAACATCATTATCATGAGCAAATATAAGTGATATGGTATTACCTTGTAGAAGTAAAGCTTCAATAGCTCCTACAAGAGTACCAAAAAATATTGTTAATAAAGCTGGAACTTTCATTATTGCTAGGACTATAAGTACTACAAGAGGAACAAGGTTTAGCAAACTTATGTGATAATAATCTTCTAGACTTTTTAATAAAGTAATAGGAGTTTCATTAGCAACGGTGTCTGCTGTTTGGTAAAAACCGAGAATAGTAAAAATAATTATTGCAATTATTAAGCTAGGAACTGTTGTCCATATCATGTTTTTGATGTGCGCAAAGAGATTTACTTCGGCAACAGCGGCTGCTAAATTTGTTGTTTCTGATAAAGGTGACATTTTGTCTCCAAAATATGCACCAGAAATAATTGCTCCAGCAGTAATCGCAGGATTTACATTAAGCGCACTTGCCATGCCGATAAAGGCTACACCTATAGTTGCAGCTGTTGTCCAAGAGCTACCGATACTAATAGAAACAATAGCACTTACAATGACAGTACATGTATAGAACCAATGAACATTAATAAATTGAATTCCATAATAAATAAGAGTTGGTACGGTTCCAGATAGTAGCCATACTCCAATTAGAGCTCCTATAAATAACAGAATTAGTGATGCTGCAAGTGCTGTACTTATGCCTTGAACAATACCACGTTCTAGATCATCGTAATGTTGTCCTCGCCAAACACCAAATCCTACAGCAATCATTGCACAAATAAATAATGCTACTTGATTAGGACCTGACGAGCAATCTCCACCAAATGTATAAACACTAGTTGCTAATAAAAATATTAGACAAAATAGTGGTGTCATTGCTGTGAAGAAATTGTGTTCCTTTAAATGAGTGTTTACAGAGTCATTTGCCATAGGAAAATTGATCCTTTAAGTATATTGTGTTTAGCAAAATTATTTTTATGAAATAAAATAAACTTCTAATTTTAATTGATTTCGGGCGTAACTACTAGCAAAAAACGTGCAAATGTAACTAATGTCATTTTTTTTAATATATTTTTAGTATGTTTGGGGTTGTAATTAGTTTGTTATTACTTAATATCACTTAATTATTCTAAGTTATTGCCGTGCAATTGCAGGAATTTTGCTATAATACGTGGATAATTGTTAAATAAATATGTGAAAGTATATGTTAAAGTATTTTGCTACCTGTCCAAAGGGACTTGAAAGTTTATTGCGTACAGAGCTTACAAATCTTGGCGCTTCCGATGTAAAGGAAACCGTAGCTGGTGTAAGTTTTGTGGGAGATATGTCTATAGGTCTTAAAGCTTGCCTATGGAGTAGATTTGCTACTAGAGTTTTATTATCTCTTGCAACATATAGAGCAGATTCTGATATTGAATTCTATATGGGGGCGTATAACATCAGATATGAAGCATATTTTGATTTTAATGCAACTATTGCTGTGGATTTTAATGGCCAAAATGAATACATTCGCAACACCCAATATGGTGCCTTGCGCATAAAGGATGCAATTTGCGACCGGTTTGTTAAAAATTCAGGTTTTAGACCAAATGTAGAAAAAGAAAACCCTGATGTTCGTGTAAATGTACATTTAGATAGAAGAAATAATGTTACTATTTCTTTAGATTTATCTGGTAAACCTTTGCATCAGCGTGATTATCGTACAGAGCAAGGTATAGCTCCTTTAAAAGAAAATCTTGCAGCTGCAATCGTTGCTAAAAGTGGTTACCATGGTGGTAATGTTATTGATCCTATGTGTGGTTCTGGAACGTTGATTATAGAAGCTGCTATGCAGGCAGCAGGAATAGCTCCAGGTCTATTTCGCCATCAATTTGGTTTCTTTAAGTTGAAAATGTATGACGCATCAGAGTTTGCTGCAATTAAACAGCAGGCAATAAATGCTGCAACTGCCGGAAAATCACGTTTACGTGATGCAGGAGTTCGCTTTATTGGCTTTGATATGGATGCGAGCGTTATTGAGAAGGCTAAAGAAAATATAACTCGAGCAGGTTTGGATAGCATTGTTTTTGTAGAATGTTCAGATCTGAAAAATTTAAAAAATCCTTTAGTTGGAAAAAATTCAGGCCTTATAGTTTGTAATCCTCCTTATGGTGAACGTTTAGGTAATTTTGCAGAGCTACTAGAAGTTTATACTTTACTTGGAAGTAAGATTAGAAATGAATTTCAAGGTTGGCGAGCTGGTGTTATTTCATCATCTGCAGATTTACTAAGTTGTCTACGTTTGCGTTATGAAAATCGTTATAAGTTATATAACGGTGCTCTCGAATGTCAATTAAGAACATTTGTTATAAGTGATAGATCTAAGATTGAAGATTCAAATGCAGATTTGGTTGATGGAAAGCAAGCAACTTCAACTGAAGAATCAGCGCAAGCTTCAGATTCTTTAAGTGATAATAAAGTATCGTCTACAGCTGTAAGTATGGAACAAGCTCTTAAGGTTGCTCCTGAATTTGCTAATCGTTTACTAAAAAACATCAAACATTTAGATAAATGGGCAAAAAGAGAAGGTCTTGAAGCTTACCGTATTTATGATGCTGATTTACCAAATTATGCAGCAGCTATTGATCGTTATGCCGATTATATAGTTGTTCAAGAGTATGCAGCGCCTAAAACAATACCAGTAAATGTGGCAAAGCAACGTCTTTTAGATATGTTGCAGGTTATTGTCGCTGTTACAGGTGTTGCTGGAGACCATGTGATTCTTAAGGTACGTGAAAGAAAACGTGGTGATGAGCAATATGAAAAGATCGATGAATCTAAGCATACTCTAATTATTGAAGAATATGGTATTGGCTTTGTTGTAAATCTTTGGGATTATTTAGATACAGGCTTATTTTTAGATCATCGCTTAACTAGAAAGCTTATTGGTCAAATGAGTAAAGGCAAAGATTTTTTAAATATTTTTGCTTATACAGGTTCTGCTAGTGTTTATGCAGCAGTAGGTGGGGCAACAACCACAACTACTGTAGATATGAGCCGTACGTATCTAAATTGGGCAAAGGACAATATGAAAGCCAATGGTATTAAATTTGCTAATCATCGTTTTGAGCAAGCTGATTGCTTGAGATGGCTTGATACAGAAACTAATACTTATGATCTAATATTTGTTGATCCGCCAACTTTCTCTAATTCTAAGCGTATGGAAGAAACTTTTGATGTGCAAAGAGATCATGTAGCTTTGCTCACAAAGATATACGCAAGGTTAAGACCTAATGGTGTTATTATTTTCTCAAATAATAATAGAAATTTTGCAATGAATGTTGAAGCAATCAATGCTCTTGGTCTAAAGACTGAAAACATAAGCGCAAAAACTTTACCTCAGGATTTTAAGCGAAATAGTAAAATTCATAATTGCTGGTTACTTACACGTTCAGCAGAATAAAGGATGATTATTTAATTGGCTATTTTATCTCTTAATGATATTTATTTGTCTTATAGTGCTGAACCTCTATTTGACCATACAGACTTGGCTGTAGATGCAAATGATCGTATTGCTGTAGTAGGGCGAAATGGTGCGGGTAAGTCTACTTTACTAAAAGTAATAGAGGGACTTATTTTACCAGATGATGGTCGTCGTATAGTGCAACAGAATATTCGTATAGCAAGATTAGAGCAAGATCCTCCTGCTCATTTAGAATTGCCTGTTTATTCGTATGTTGCTAAAGGTATTGATCTTGTTGGTGATAACCTAGCTGAGTTTTTTGAAGTATCAAATTCAGATAATTTTGATGAGGTTCGTATTACCAATTTGTCTGCTGAAATAGAAGCTAAGCAAGGATGGAAATATGATGTTGAAATTAGACGCATATTAAGCCTATTAGGTTTAGATCCTTTAAAATCTATGGCATCACTTTCAGGCGGTTGGCTCAGAAAGGTTGCTTTAGCTAGAGCTTTAGTTTATGAACCAAATTTATTACTTTTAGATGAACCAACAAATCATTTAGATATTGCTACTATTGAATGGTTACAAGATTTTATTAAAAACTTTAATGGCGCTGTGGTATTTATCTCTCATGATAGAAGTTTTATCAATGCTATTGCTACAAAAATTATCGATGTAGATAGAGGTAAAATCTCTAGCTTCCTTGGTAATTATGAAACATTTGTAGAGGGTAAAAGAGAGGCTTTGCGTCTTGAAGAAATTGCTAATGCTGATTTCGATAGAATTCTTTCTCAAGAAGAAGCGTGGATTAGAAAAGGCATAAAGGCTCGTTTAACAAGATCTGACAGTCGTGTTCGTCGATTGAAAGAGATGAGAGTTGAACACAAAGCTCGTCGTGGAAAAATGGGAAATGTAAACCTACGCATAGATGACAAAGAGCTTTCTGGAAAGATTGTTATTGAGGCTGAAAATTTATGTCTTAATTTAGGTGGTAAAGATCTAGTTAAGGATTTTTCAGCTTTAGTTTTGCGTGGTGATAAAATTGGTGTTGTCGGTGCAAATGGTTGTGGTAAAACTAGCTTTATAAAAATGTTGCTAGGTGAATTAACACCAACTAGTGGAAAATTAAAAATTGGTAGCAATCTGCAAATTGCTTATTTTGATCAATATCGTGAACAATTAGATCTCGAAAAGACTGTAATGGACAATTTAGCCCATGGTAAGACTGAAGTTGAAGTTGCTGGTAAAAAGCAACATGTACTTGGGTATTTACAGGACTTTTTATTTTCTCCTCAACGTAGCCGTACTCCAGTAAAAGCTTTATCAGGAGGCGAAAAAAATCGTTTACTTCTTGCAAGAATTTTTTTGAGACCTTGTAATTTATTGATACTTGATGAACCTACAAATGATCTAGATATTGAAACATTGGACTTACTTGAAGAATTATTAACAGAGTTTAAGGCTACGTTAATTGTGGTAAGTCACGATAGGTATTTTCTTGATAATGTTGTAACTGATACTTGGTATTTTGATGGTAGCGGTAAAATAGAGCAATTTATTGGTGGATATTCAGATCTTAAAGAAACTTTATTACAAAGAGAACTGTCAAATCAAGCGGTAAAACCAATTGTTGAAAAGGTAGTTAAGTCTAGTAAGCCTGTAGTAGAAAGAAAAAGAAAGCTTTCATATAAGGAACGCCAAGAGCTAGATAAAATGCCACTGCTTATTGAAGAGCTAGAAGCTAAAATAGAACAGATGGAGCAATTGTTTGGTAGTGCGGAATATGGCGCCGCTGATGCTGATTATAAAAAGAATGTTCAGCAAGATTATGATACAACAAATTCTCAATTAGAAAATGCTTATAGTCGTTGGGAAGAATTAGATGCTATTGAAAAAGCATAGAGGAATAATAAATGAAGTTGAAGACAGGACTTAGTGCTTGCGTATTTCTTAGCCTTGTAGCGGGTGTTGCTAATGCAGCTGCTACCCAGCCTTTGTATGATATTACTGTAGTTAATGATGTAAGCAGTGATTTTACTTATGGTCCTTATGCTGTAAGTTTAAGTGAAGGAACTCAACCTTCATATGTATCAAAATTTTTGAAAAATAATATGTTTTCATATTTTGATATTGCACCACATGAGTATGATTTTGGTCAACGTATGCGTCGTATGTTTGATTGCTTTGATCGTTATGATGCAAATGTTTGTGATGGATTTTGGAAAGATCGTAATGATGGTATGGCCTATGATTGGCGTTATGACAGCGTAGTTTATACTCCTCAAGCAAAATCTGTTGCTGATTCAGGTACTGTAACTGATGAAAGTGACTTCATTTTTACCAAGGTAGATGCTAATGGTAATGGTATAGGATACAAAGTTGATCCTAATACAACAAATTATGTTCGTTATCATGAAGTATCTGGTGTTGCAAAATTTGATAACAAAACATTCATTTTAAAAAGTCCAGTAAACTATGTATACGAGGATCATGATAATGAAAATATGGGCGGTTACGCTACACCTTTAACTTTTAAAAAGCTTGATGACGGAAGAATTCTTGTAGGTGGTTATGGTTCTTTTGACAAAAATCGTTCAGATAATTGGTTCTATAATTGTTATTATTATGGAAATCTAGATTCTTATGGTGACTATAGAATCTGTCCAGGATTTAAGCAACAGGCAACAGTTTGGTTAATTGATCCTTCTTCTGATGCAGATGGTTCAACAATTGTTGGCCAACAAGTAACTAATTACTTAGATGTAGATTCTGACGCTAATGATCAGACTACAGCTGCAATACGTGACTTTGTAACAATTAATAATAATTTATATGCTGTAGGATTTTCAGCAACTGATGATGCATACGGTGATGGCTATTTAAATGCACAAGTTGCAGTTTATTGGCCTTTAACTATTGCAGGAAATACTGTAACTTTTGGTGCTAATAAAGAATTTGTTAATGTAGAAAGACCTGGAAATAGTGATGAGACTAATGCTTACACTTGGGCAGCCGGTGTGAATAATTCAGGTAAAGTTATTATTAATAGAAAGATGGCTAAGTCTGTAAATTCAAATTATCCTTTAATGTTTGGTGTTAGTACAATAAGTGAATCACCGGATGCTGATGATGAAACTAAAACTGTAGTTTCAACTAGTTATACAGTTTACCCATTGGAGAATGACCCAATTCGTGGTGCAAATTCAGTAGCAGAGGATATTAATAATAATGATTTTGTTGTTGGTTGGCGCGATGATCGAAATGATATTTCTCCTGTAAATGGTGGTATAGCGCGTGACTATGAAGGCTTTTTATACGATGCTGTGAAGGGTAATGCGTACTATACCAATGATTTAATCTGCCATTTAACTGCTGAAGATAAAACAGATTGCTCACAAAATGGTAAATATTATTACATTGCATGGCCTGTAGCTATAAATGATAATAATGTAATTTTGGCAACAGCTTTTGAATATCCAAGCTATGATGATTGGATTAATATTAGAAATTCTAGAACTGTTACTGTATTACTTAAGCCAAATGATACAACTTTTATAACTGAAGATAATAGAAGTGTATTGAATAAAGCTAATGTTGTTTCTTACAATCGTCCAGAACAAAATTATGCTGAAGAAGGTAATGGTGGCGGAAGCATGAATCTATTTGCTTTAATTGCGTTACTTTTTAGTGGTTGTTTATTGAAGTTACATGTAAGGAAAAATTAA
>CAZTNG010000045.1:0-17834 GCA_964615195.1 uncultured Enterobacterales bacterium | reverse complement strand
TGCTACATTCTTTCATACTCAAACTCTTTTAGAAGATTCTTTCTCTTTATCTTCCCTTTGTCTTGTAAACGCATGGATAAAAAAAAGGTAACAAAAATTTTTAAGATTCAAAAAAAGTTACCCACAGATAAACAACAAAATATAAATTTTGCTAAAAAGCAAATTTATAATTTTGCTTTATTAATGCGTAATTGTTTATGCTCTAACCTTCTTTTTTTAAAAAATTCAGAAAGTTGCAAACTGCATTCCCGCGCTAATACACCACCTGTAACTTCAAGTTGATGATTATGTCGTGGATCATTTAATAGCTTAAAAGCTGAAGCTACTGACCCTGTTTTGTAATCACTAGCACCATAAACGACTCTACCAACACGGGCATGAATCATAGCACCAGAACACATCATACAAGGTTCTAAAGTAACATATAATGTTGTATCCACAAGTCGATAATTATTTAAAATTTCCCCTGCTAACCTTATTGCTTCAATTTCTGCGTGTGCTGTAGGATTATTAGAAGTAATCATTCTATTATGACCACGAGCAATAATTACACCTTTACATACTATTACAGCGCCAACCGGTACTTCATTAATTGGCAAACACTTTTCAGCTTCTTTCAAAGCTTCATTCATAAATAATTCATCTATATTTAATAATGTATTCATCTATACCCAAAAACAAAAAGGGAAATTAAATTTCCCTTTTTAAAATTTAAAAAACTAAATTACTTTTCAACAGGTGCTTCTGCTTTTGGCTTTGATTTTACCTTATTTAAAGAATTTTGAGAAACAACTCCGTCAATATTACCTAAATAAGTTGGTAAATTTAAACCAGCCATTTTAGCCACATCATGTAGAGGAGGTAAACTCTTAACCATTCCAGATAAGAAATCAGCAGTTGACGTTTTTCCATCACCACTATCACCATGATCCCAAACAGTAACCTTATCAATCTTAATATTACGAATAGCTTCTGTTTGTAAAGTAACAATATCCTGTAACTTTTCAATCATTAATAAAGTAGCCGCAGCAGAAACATCTTCACCAGCACTCTTCACCAAGCGCTCATAACCCAAAGCTTTAGCTTCAAGCAATGCTTGCTGACCCTTAGCCTCAGCTTGATACTTAAGTAATGTCGCATCGGCTTCACCTCGTGCTTCTTCACGAGTTCTAGCTGCAATTGCTTCAGCATCAATAATAACTTTTTGCTTATCAATTTCTTGCTGTGCAATTTCAGCAGCATTCAAACGTTGCTTTTCAGCATCGTACTGAGCCTTTTGAATTTCAACTTCAGCCTGACGTTTAGCAACTTCAGATTTTCTATGAGCTTCAGCTTCAATTACTTGTAATTCAGCATTAGATTTAGCAATAGTCTGCTTTGCAGTATTTTCACCAGAGATAGCATCAGATTCTTGTGCAGCAACATAGCAACGTTGATCAGCTTCTGCTTGCTTCATACCCTTTTGAGCTTCTGCTTGGTTTTGAGCAACAGAAATATCTTTTTCTTTATTTGCTGATGATTCACCAATTGAACCTATCTTTTCCTGAGTAGCCACATCAATTTTTGCTTGGTTTACAGCTTCTGCAGCAGCTTTTTTACCGATACTTGCAATATAGTTTGCCTCATCAGTAATATCTGTAACATTTACGTTTAATAATGTTAAACCAATTCTATTAAGCTCAGGCTCAACATTTTTACGAATTTTTTCAAGGAAACTTTCACGATCTTGGTTAATCTCCTCAATAGTTAATGAAGCAACAGTTAAACGAAGTTGACCAAAAATTATATTTTTAGCCATGTCCTCAATTTGACCTTGATCTAAGCCAAGTAAACAAACAGCTGCATTTTCCATAATAGTTTCTTCTTCAGAAACACGAATTGTAAATGCAGAAGGAACATTGATACGTATGTTTTGTGAAGACAAAGCTCCTGATAAAGGAATGCTAATTGTCATCGGTGTCAAATTCATGTATTCATAATCTTGAATTAACGGCCAAACAAACGCTCCACCGCCATGAAGACATTTTGAAGAACGTTCACCACCGACCATACCATAAATTACTAAAATTTGATCAGAAGGACAACGTCTATATCTATTAACAAAGAAAATAATCAATGCTAAAAATAGCAATGACGCTACTACTACAACAACAACTAATGGCATTATATTTATCCTTAAAGTTCAACACTCACTCTTTTTTAATGAAAGCTAGTTATTTTAGAGCTATTTTTAATTATCCATTTAATGAACATACGACAACCTAACTAAAATAAAGCCTTTTTCCCACTTTAAATATTAAAACTAATCTACTCTGGTTTAACAACCATTGTATTATCAGATCCAACACTTACAACAGAAATTCTTGTTCCGGTTTTTATTTCGACATGATCAACTGATACCGCATTTGGATAGATCATTCTTCCTTTAACAGCTATCTGTATTTGTCCACAACCGTTAGCTGGAATATTTAAATAAACCGTTCCATTTAAACCTACAGCAGTTTGATAATTAATATTTCCACTACTCTGAAGTTTTAACATCATTTTCATAAATTTGGACATGACAAATGAAATAATTAAACCTGAAACTAAAGCTGCAAAAAAAGAAATAAATTCATTGTGTGTTTGATTTTGGGTATAGGCACCAATAAAACCAAACATTAAAAAAAATCCCGATAAATTTTGAAACGAGAAAAACTTTAGAGCATAAGCAGAAGCGTCCATACTGCCACCACTTACATCAGTATCTCCTATATCACCAAAACCACCACTTCCAAGGAACAACATTACAAGTTGAATAATAAAAATTATTCCACCTAAAATTGCCAACGCAATATATAACTGCATAACCCAATCAAGACTGTTAAAATAATCTATCATTCTTACACTCCGTTAAAATTTCATATTTGAAAAATTTTATTTATTTGTGTTCTTTATATAAATCATACAATTCAGGAAAATTTGCTCTTATTCTAGCAATTAACCTTCCCGCCTGAGCACCACTCAAACACATACATACTACAAAAATGTAGCAACCTAAAATTGGTGTGGTACTTAAAATTGACTCGTCATTATTAACAGCCAAAACAAACGTTATAACTATAATAATTGCTGATATGTATCCCCAACGCCAAGATTTAAATATAAACCATAATATAGCTAAAATTACAGGAACTACTGTTTCGACACAATCTAAAAATCTAAACGAAATATCAGTAACGCTTATACCTGCATTTAAGTTTGTTAAAATATGAATTAATATTGGCTTAAAAGCAAATGCCAGCAACAATAATTGCGCAGATCTTACCGTTTTTGCTCTATTTTTTAACTTTGTAATCTCAGCAGGTAAATTTTCATCCATTACTTACTCTTAAAATAATCCCGCATAGTTGTGTAGTAAAATTACCGCCCAAACAACTACTGTATAAACTAACATAATAAACACAGCGGCACTACCCATATCCTTTGCTCGACCAGATAGTTCATGATATTCATCACCAATTCTATCAACTACAGCTTCAATAGCAGAATTCAAAATCTCAGTGGTCATAACCAAAAAAGGACCTGTTAGCAACAATAACACTTGTATGTAATCTTTAGCCACCCAAAATGAAGCTATAATCATAATAATAGATAAACAGCATTCTTGCCTAAAAGCTGCTTCATTAATCAAGCCTGCTTTCAATCCTTTCATACTATACTTAGTCGCATTTACAATACGCTTTAAACCTGTTGCTGATGTTTTTGCCATTTTTTTTCCTAATAATGCGTTGAATACATCTATAACATATTATTTTAAATAATTTAACTTTTACATATCATAATAATTCAAAAATCAAAACATTTAAATAAAATTTGGATGTAAATAATTGAATATTTATTTATTGTTATCATTATACAAACTATTACATACTTTATCTAAAAGATGATTATTGTTTAAGTAACTAAAAACATACAGAAGGGCTAATATCAACAAAAAACTTTATTTTAATTTAGACTTTTTTAATTAATAAAATTAATGTAACAAACATTAATTGTTACACAAAATCAATGTTTATTACATGAAACGTTACCTACATAAAATAATTTTTGTGCAATATTGAACTTTACGTTATCTTAATTCATCACATTTGTATCTTTAATATTTTTTAAGTGGAAATTTTTATGAGTTTTAAAACAATACTTGCAAAAGTACGTTCAATGTCTTGGCTTACCTTTTTATGCATAATTACAGCGTATTTTACATTAATATTGAATATTCCAATTCTTAGACATTATTGCAATATACTAGAGTCTTTAGATCAATTTAGTATATGGTTTGCAATATCAATTCCTTTCGTTCTTTTTGCACTACTTCTGATTATATTTACAATTTTTAGCTTTAAATATATAGCAAAGCCTATTTTCTTTATCCTTCTCACTACATCTGGAATCGTGTTTTATGCATCATTGAAGTATAACTTGATTTTTGATTCAGATATGATTAGAAACTTTTTCGAAAGTAACACAAGAGAAGCACTTACATACTTCAATGCAGAAAGTTTAATCATTTCTCTATCTAGTGGTCTTTTACCTGCTATTGCAATGTGTTTTATAAAAATTAAATATCCTAAAACTATTATCCAAGGATTTTTTAAACGCATAGGCGTTATGGTAGTGGCTCTTGCATTCGTGGGAATCGTTGCAGCTTTTCAATACCAAAGTTATGCTGCTGTTGGTCGTAACAATAGCTCTCTTAATCATGAAATTATTCCCGCAAGCTTTGTACACGCAACTTATAAGTATTTAAAAGAAACATACTTTACTGAACCTTTAGTTTTTAAAGACTTAGATCCTAACGCAAAAATAGACAATCCTGATGAACGCCCAGAAATCATGGTAATAATTGTTGGCGAAACTGCAAGATCTGCAAATTTCCCAGAAGAAGGCTACTCTAAAAATACCACACCATTCACTGACGGTTTACAAAATCTTGTATTTTATCGTAAGGTTAAATCTTGTGGTACATGCACAGCAGTTTCAGTTCCTTGCATGTTCTCTAATATGAAACGAGAAGATTATGATCATGATAAGGCTTATTATTCAAGCAGTCTTGTAGATATATTAAATACTTCTGGATATGGAGAAGTATGGATTGATAATGATGGCGGTTGTAAAGGCACATGTGATCGTATTAAAAATATCAAAATTGAACCAGCTGATGAAAAATCTGACTTATGTACTAGTGAAAGTTGCTATGATTCAATATTAATTGAAAAAATGAAGCAGGCTATAAATTCCATGAAAACGGAACATAAAGTTATCTACTTGCATTTAATTGGTAGCCATGGCCCAACTTACTATCAACGAGTTCCTGCAGAATTTAAAAAATTTACACCTTCTTGTGAAAGAAGTGATATTCAAAACTGTACCAAAGAAGAATTAGTAAATGCATATGATAATACTATTTACTACACCGATTATTTTATTAGGAGTGTAGCTGATACGTTAAAAGAATATGAACCACAATATGGCGTTGGATTATTTTATGTTTCAGATCATGGTGAATCACTTGGAGAATACAATGTTTACCTACATGGAGCTCCATATGCAATAGCGCCTGAATACCAAACACACGTACCTATGGCATCATGGTTCAGTGATGGATTTATAAAAGACCACAAACTTAATTTAACTTGTATGAAAAAGAAAGCCATAAATGATGAATATTCTCATGATAATTTCTTTCATAGTATTTTAGGTATTATGGATGTAAAAACATCAGTTTATGATGCATCACTTGATATATTTAATTCCTGCAGAGAATAAATATAGAAAACAATAGTTACAATAAAAAACGGTTTCTGTAAAAGGAAACCGTTTAATATTAACATAATAAAATTTAGAACTTAGTCTTCAATTATATTCAAAAGATATTGACCATAACCACTTTTTAATAATGGTTGAGCTAAAGATTTTAATTGATCACTGTTAATGTAGCCCATTTCATAAGCCACTTCTTCAGGACATCCAACCTTTACCCCTTGACGAGTGTCTAACACTTTTATAAACATTGCGGCATAAAGCAATGATTCATGAGTACCAGTATCAAGCCAAGCCACGCCACGACCTAATTTACGAACCTTTAACTCACCTTTTTGCAGATACATATTGTTAATATCTGTAATCTCAAGTTCTCCACGATTTGAAGGCTTTAACTTACTAGCATATTCAACAACTTTATTATCATAAAAATAAATACCAGTTACTGCATAATGAGACTTAGGTTTTACAGGCTTTTCTTCGATAGAAATAGCTTTAAAAGTATCATCAAATTCAACAACACCATATCGTTGTGGATCCTGTACATGATAACCAAATACAGTTGCACCAACTTCAAGATTAGAACATTCTTGCAAAACTATTGGTAAATTATCACCATGGAAAATATTGTCACCTAGAATTAAGCAAACAGAATCTGAACCAATAAAGTCTTTACCTAAAATAAATGCTTGTGCAATTCCCTTTGGCTCATCTTGAACAATATAACTTAACTTTATTCCCCATTTACTACCATCACCTAGCAATGACACATAACTATCATGATCCTTTGGTGTTGTAATTATCAATATATCTTTAATGCCAGCCAACATTAATGATGTTAAAGGATAATAAACCATTGGTTTATCGTAAACAGGTAATAATTGTTTATTAATAGCTAATGTAGCTGGATACAATCTTGTACCCGTACCACCAGATAACAGAATCCCTTTCATAATATATAAACCTTCTAATATTTTTAGTAAAAGTATTATACAACAGTAACATCCAACTATATAAATATTTACTACAAACAAATAGTATTTTTAAAAAAATAATTTGAACAAATATTACATACAGAAGTAAACAAATAAAAAATTAAATATTTTCAGACAGTTAGATTAAATTTATTATTATAAATAAAATAAAATTTATAAAAAAAATTTTTTGTATAAAATACTACTCCATTTGACAAAGGAGTATATTATGCAATGGGTAATTATTGGTTGCGTTTCTTTACTAGTATGTAGCAATATTTTTATGAACTTCGCCTGGTATGCCCATCTAAAAGAAATGGCCAACAAACCACTAATATATGCCATTCTATTTTCATGGGGAATTGCATTTTTTGAATATTTATTAATGGTCCCTGCAAATCGTTATGCTCACAACTATTTTACAATTGGACAATTAAAAATAATGCAAGAAGCAATAACGCTTTCTGTATTTGTACCTATTTCTTTATTATTCTTTGGTGAAAAGTGGAATTGGGATTATCTTTGGTCAGCTCTATGTATTTTAGCTGCAGTATTTTTTGCTTTTCGTTCAAAGATATTTTCTTAAAAAGATATTAAAAACCAATTATTACTATAATTGGTTTTTAAAAAATCCCAAAATATACAAAATACCTGAATCTGAGTTTGGTCTCTAATCCATACTACTACGCAACACTGGATCCTCAAGATTTACTTGAATTTTCTTTTGTTCTGACTTAAACCACTTAGAAATAATTTTGTTTAATGGTACTTCTAAAAGGTCCTGTGGGTGATCTCCTCCAAAAGTAGCCCATTTAGAACTAGCCATAAAATACTCATTAGCAAGTAATAATCCATCAGATATTCTATATAATTCCATACGAATTGTTATTCTATCAGGTATACCATTCCACTCAGTAGCATGATCTTCCCAATTATCAATTGTTGCAAAAATTAAATAATTAGCATCAACTTTTTTAGCAGTTAAATATGATAAAAAATCTGCAGGACTTTTCGTGATATTAGAGCTTAAAACAACATTTTGACTATAAGACTTAGCTATTTGCAAAATAGAATTTGATAGATATATTCCTGATTTTGGATATGGATGACCATTATAAACACAATATCCAGGAGTAGTATTATTTACCACAACCATTCCTGAAGAAAGATCAACTGAACTTAATGCAGAATCAGAAAATGTTTCCAAATTTTTATATTTACTTGAGCATCCTACTGCCAAAAAAATTGAAGCAATACACATTGCTATACTTAATATTCTTTTCATACACGTTTATTCTCATTACTAATTAAATACAATAATTATACCTTAATATAAATACAAATATTAATCAATTACATTTCACTTTAATTACTAATTAATGAGAATTATGTAATAAAAATTATACGTTAAAATCTATTTATTTCTTCGGCTGTTAATGAGCGATATTCACCAGGTTCTAAATCTTCAAGAGTTAGCTCACCTATGGCAATTCTCTTTAACTCTATAACTTTATTTCCAATTGCAGCAAACATTCTTTTTACTTGGTGATACTTACCTTCGCTTATAGTAAGCTCTACCATATTTGGTTCTATAATTTTTAATGTTGCAGGTTTTGTTAATCCTTTTTCACCGTTTAATTGCACACCTTTCTCAAAGGTTGATATAGCTGATACAGGACAAGGATCCGCAAGTATTGCTTTATACGTCTTATTACAATGGTGTTTAGGAGAAGTTATTCTATGAGACCAAGCTCCATCATCAGTAACTAATAATAAACCTTCTGTATCTAAATCCAATCTGCCTACACAAAACAACTTTTCAACAGCAGGTTCTTCTATTAAAGAAAGTACTATTGGATTTAAAGAATCAGAGCTTGCACAAACATATCCTGCAGGTTTGTTAAGCATAAAATATCTATTAGAAACTGCAACATTTGATGAAAGTAATTCATTATCTAAATGAACAACATCTGTCGGATTTATCTTACAACTTGAATCTTTAATCTGAATACCATTTACAGTAACAACACCACTATGAATTATTCTACAAGCCTCTTTTCTGCTGAAACCACAATTAACAGTTAAACACTTATCCAAGCGTACATTCGTTGCCATATTCTTTCCCATAAAAATCAAAATGCCGAAAATCACTGTTTGGATTTTCGGCATTTATATTAAAACTTAAAAATTAAGCCTTATATTTGCTAAATACTAAACTTGCATTAGTTCCACCAAAACCAAAACTGTTAGACATTACACATTCTAGTTCCACGTCCTTAGCCTCTGTCACAATAGGTAAACCTTCAGCAAGAGGATCTAATGTTTCGATATTAATGCTAGGAGCTACAAAGCCATGCTCTAACATTAATAAAGAATATATAGATTCCTGAACACCTGCGGCACCTAATGAATGTCCTGTCATAGCCTTTGTTGCACTAATGTAAGGTACATCATCAGTGAATGTTTCACGAATAGCTTCTAACTCCTTAGTATCACCAACCATTGTTGATGTACCATGAGTATTGATGTATTGAACCTTTTGGCCATTCAATGTAGACATGGCATTTCTCATACATCTAACAGCACCCTCGCCTGAAGGTTGAACCATATTATATCCATCTGAAGTTGCACCATATCCTGTTACTTCAGCATATATATGTGCACCTCTTGCTAATGCATGTTCAAGCTCTTCAACGACTAGCATACCGCCGCCACCAGCTATAACGAAACCATCACGATTTGCATCATAAGTTCTAGATGCTTTCTCTGGCGTATCATTATACTTAGTACTTAAAGCGCCCATTCCATCAAATAAACAAGCCAAAGTCCAATCTAAGTCTTCACCACCACCAGCAAAAACTACGTCCTGTTTACCTAATTGAATCTGTTCAACAGCATTACCAATACAATGCGCTGAAGTTGAACAAGCTGAGCTAATACTATAATTAACACCACGAATCTTAAAAGGTGTTGCTAAACAAGCTGATGTTGTAGAACTCATACAACGTGTAACTTGATATGGACCAATTTTACGCACACCCTTAGTTCGTAAAATGTCACATGCTTCAACTTGATTACGAGTTGAAGGACCACCAGAACCACATATCAAACCTGTTCTTTCGTTAGAAACATCTTCTTCGGTAAACTTTGCATCAGTTATTGCTTGCTGCATTGCCAAATATGCATACGCAGCTGCATCACCCATAAAGCGAAGTACTTTTCTATCAATAACATCTTCAAGTACAAGCTTTATGTTTCCCCAAACTTGAGATCTTAAGCCTGCTTCCTTAAATTGTTCAGAAAATGTAATACCTGATTTTCCTTGCCTAAGTGATGCAAGAACTTCCTGCACATTGTTACCAATACTAGAAACTATTCCCATACCAGTAATAACTGCTCTTCTCATATTGTCTTCTCTATTTTGTTAATGAATAACTATATCTATTGTGTTCACACTTAATTTTATATTTTAATATAAACTATTAAAATGTAGTATATTACAATACTTCTTATAAAAAATAATAGGTTATTTTGTTGTAATTAAACGTTTACATTCATCAAAATAAATTTCGTAACCTACGTGTAAATGACACTTTACTTTAAAATCACCTTTTTTGGTGAGACTCTTGTTAAAGTTTACCATTATATTATCATAAATATCTTATTTTTTACTCAATGCACGGCCATTTGCACAAATTTCATTGAAATTTAACATTATATTACTATCATGAAAACGATATTACGAGGTCATCCATATGAACATAACTCTTTTAAAGGATCTTCCACTTAATTTTAATACAGCTCAATTATCTTTTACAGAAAATTCTGAGCCTCATAGCACAATGTTTGATGATGTTTACTTTTCAGATTGTGGAGGCATGAAAGAAACTGAACATGTATTCATATCAGGCAATAATTTAGAAGAAAGACTCATACACACAAATCAAAAAGAATTTGTAATTGGTGAAACAGGCTTCGGTACAGGATTAAATTTACTAACACTAATGAATCGTTACAAAAATTTATCAAATAACCACTTATTACCACATATTAATTTTTTAACTGTAGAAGCATTTCCTTTAAGTTTCTCAGACATGGAAAAAGCTCATCAAACAATTCCAGAAATTAAAGAACAAAGTCAAAAACTTCTTAATAAATATTGTCAATTAAAAGGTGGATTAAATGTTTTAGAAATCACTCCAAATTTCACACTATATTTATTAATTGGCGATGTAGAAGAATGTTTTAGTTCCATAGATACAAACACAACCACTAAAGTTGACGCATGGTTTTTAGATGGTTTTGCCCCTTCACAAAACACTGCAATGTGGAGCAATACAACTGCAAAGTTAATAGCCAAATTAAGTAAACCGCAAACTACACTAGCAACATTTACAGTTGCAGGATTCGTACGCAGAAATCTACTTGAAGCAGGTTTTAAACTTACAAAAGTACCTGGTTTCGGACGAAAAAAAGAAATGCTAACAGGAACATTAGAGTAAGAATAGAAGTAATAGCGAAGATAAAAGCTAAGCTATTACTTTTTAAATGCTTTTATTGTAAAGGTGAATCTGTTGTGAAAACGGGAAGTTGAACACCAAGAAGTTTTCCACCACCAGTTTCACTCTGATATCGTTTAACTTTTATTTTTGCGTCATCAAGGCCTTTTGTTCCTAAATCATTAATTTTAGAAATAAGATCCTCACAAAAAACTTGTTTTGGAATAAAACGAATGCGCTCAGCTATACTATGAGAAACTTTTTCCATAATTCTATTATGACGGTTTTCATATCGTACAACACTTTCTAAATAATTTCCCCACTGAATACGCACGTCTTCAGGTTGATTTTCTAAACCTTCCCACTTAGGCATTGTCATTGTTATATTAGTGATAACCTTTGCCCCATACAACTTGCACTCACCAACACTTTGTGTCGTTTCTAGAGTCCAATCTATACTATAGCTCACCTTTGTAATGCTTTTACGAGATGTGCTACTATTTTCAGGAGCCATCTCCATTATTTTTTCTCTCAATTCAAGTGGATTATCTGCAACAATACTGTAAAATTCAGTATTCTTGTTTATAACTTCATCTATACGCAAATTCTTGTAAAAATAATCTGTAGCTTTGTTTTTCCCATTTAAAGTCTGATCACCATTTACTCTAACTGAACCATTATCATCGCTTATATACTGAAACTCCTTAGACAATGCAGAATTCTTCTGTGCATCATTTGAGGAAATCAATTGAGGTACATAATTTAACAATGCATACACAAGCATCGCTGGAACACCAACAACACATATTGCAAGCAAAGTCCTACGCATATCCTTTTTATCCTTCTAGTATATTTATTCATTCAATTTTATAACCATAAAGAAATTTACTCTATGATTGATTTATATTCAAGACAATTTAATCGAGTTACATCACGTTATTGCCAATCAATTCAATTAAAATTAGCTACCTACTTTGGATAAATAACAACCTTACTATGAGCAGGATCATCACTTATTCTTTCTAGACAAATTTGAGTTTGAACTCTTGAAGCAACACCTTCCATATGTGTAATAATTCCAACAGTACTGCCATTTTTATTCAAACGTTCTAAAACAGTCATCACCATATCTAAATTATCTGGATCTAAAGTACCAAAACCTTCATCAATAAACAAAGATTCCATTTTACTTGTCTTGTTAGTTATGTCTGATAAAGCTAAAGCCAAACTCAATGAAACTACAAAAGTCTCTCCTCCTGAAATTGAAGATGAGGCTCTTTCATTATCTGCATTATCATGATCAATAACCATTACTAGTAAATTGTGGCGTTTGCTATTACCGATTACTCTTTTTAACTCATATCTAGGCATTAACTGACGTAAATACCGGTTTGCTCCGGCAAGCAATAAATCAAAGGTAATTCCTTGTGCAAACCTGCTAAAATTATTAGCACCTGATGAAGAACCTAAGAGTTCATCTAATTCAAACAAAGACCTATTACAACGTTTTATTTTATCAATTTCTAATACAATATCCGCAGATTTTTTAATATTTTCTTCATTAGTACTTAGCTTAAATTGAATGTTTTCTATAGACTGTTTTAATTCATTCAATTTAATCTTTGTTTCATTGATATGTTCTATTTTTACACATTCACCATCAATTGCATCTGAATCAAATGTATTTAATATATGAATAAGATCCTTGTGGTAGGATGTAACAACAGCTTCTGCTGATACAATGTTATCCTGTGCTTTTTTCAAAGATGTATCATGTGTCTCAATCTTTTCTTTATAAGAATCAATATTCGCTGGTGATAAGGTAAATATTTTTTCTAAATACCCTGTATTAGCATGCAAGACATTAGTTGCTAAATTCTCATATTCTTGCTGTGCCAATGTTAAATCACTCTTACACTCATTTTCTGTTTCTTGCTTTAAAGATAATATTTTTTCTGTAGTGGTCAATTTTTCAACTGAATTATTATGCAATTTTAGTGATGAATTAAAATTTTGTTCAGCATCTGTTAGTTCATTTTCTATCATAGCTTTATAAGCTTCAACAGAAGCGCCACCTAATAAATGTTCTCGCTCATTTTTTAATTCATCTAAAACACTTTCCTTTTCCTGACGATTTTTATCAGACAATTTTAAATTGCTAACATCTTGATCTAATTGTGCACATAGATTGTTTAATTCAAAATTATATCTAATAATATCAGCATCATTCTTACTAAGATCCAATTCTAACCGTGTATAAGTATCAATATTAGCTAATACTTTAGCATTAAAATCATTCAATACAGATTGATTTATAACTACATTTTTCCAATCAAGTCCTTCACCAATATCATTATTTATATCTTTTTCTAATTGTTCGGATAACAATAAAAAATTATTGATTGCATCATCTACAGCTGCTACATTGCAATCATTTTTGCTTTGATTATTTGTAATTAAAAGTTTTCTTAATTCATCAACCTCTATTGTTAATTTTTTAATTTTATCAATACATTGATCTTTAGAAGTTTGTGCTTCAATCATCAAATTATATTCAGAACGCGATTGTTCTATTGCTTTAAGATCTTCATTTTTTAAGCCTACAATTGCTTGCAAATTATTTTGCCAAATATCCGCACTCTTTACTGTAATTTCGTCAAAACCTAATTTTTTTAAAAGCTCAGAACTTTTAAAAATTTTTGATTCCACATCCAAACTTATTTTTTTAGAATTTTTTCTAAAATTTTCAACATTAGATAATGTACGTTCTCTTAAAGCTAGTTTTTCATTTATATTATTTGATAATTCATCTTTTTTTAGCTTTTGTTCATTTAATAATTTTTCTAAATCATTTACACTATTGGTACTAGGCATATGTTCTAAATATGGGTGGTGAACAGCGCCACATAGAGGACAAGGCTTACCTTCTTCTAATTCTTTCCTACTCTCATTTAGAGCGTTCAAAACAACATTTTTTCTTATATCTTTTTCAATATTATCAATTTCATTGCTACATGACTTATAACTATTCTGCATAGATTCAAGATCTATACTCAATTGTTCAATACTAGAATTAGCTGAACTTTCATCAACACTAAGTTTATTCAATTCTTTAATATCATCAGGAATCGAAGCTGCTACATTTACAAAATCATCACAAAGTTTAGAATGTTCCCTTAGCTCTTCTAGTCTCTTACTAATTTGTAATTTTTCGGATTTTTGTATTGTATTTTGTGCTTGATTATAATCTCTATTACAAGATTCAAGTTCCTGCTCTTTTTGATTTAATGAATTTTTTAATGAATTCTCTTGTTGTAGCAAAAAATTATATTTTTCAACTTTGCTTTCTCTTTGACTCTTTAAGTTTGCTGATTCCACTTGATATTCAACAAATTTATTAAGTTTTTCATAAATATATTTCCAACTATTTGCTAGTTTTCCAAATATAGATAAGTTATTTCTTTTAATTTCATTTTGCTGTTTCTTAATTTTTTCTTCTTCTAAAATTTTGAAACACTGTGCTTTATTGTTTAGTACAACCAAATATTTCTTATTAAGTTCATCAAAATCTTGTTTTGCCTTAGTAAAATTGAAGTTTGCATCCACTATTTTTGCATCTAATGTTGATGCAACAATAATATCATCAGTATTTTTCTTATAATCAGTCTTTATTTTCTCTAACTTAATTTCATTTTTATTTTTTGTATCAAAATTAAACCTTTCAATTTCTTTACATTTTTCAAGATCATTGTTTAACTGAGAAAGTTCTAACTCTATTTTTGCTAAATACAGCTTTTTATCAATTATTCTTTGATACATTGATCTATAAGGCATGAAGTATGTATAGTCTTGCCATATTTTACGAACATCTTCTATTTCTTGAGAATTTTTACTTATTTCAACAAGTTCTAAATTTCTTTTTTCTAATTCTTGAGTAGATTTTTTTAAACTTAAAGTTACATCTTCAACACTCTTTATATTTTCAATTTCTTTTTTGGTGAGGTCATAATCTCCAAGATGAGATGCCAACAATTTTTCTTGTGATTTTTTTTCATCTTCTGACAACAAAGAAAGTGAAGATAATATAGTGTTTAAATCATTTATTTTTAATGTTACACTTTTTTTTAATTCATTAACCTTTGCAGAGATATCTTTGTAAATTGTCAAACCAGTAATTTGTTCTAACAAATTAACTCTATCTACAGGATCCGCCTTTAAAAAATTACTAAAATCACCTTGAGGTAACAATACTACTTGATTAAATTGCGCAAAATTTAAACCTATAGCTCTAAAAATGGCATCCGCTTTAGAAGTAACCTTATCGCATATTTCATGAGTTTCAAAGTTTTCAAAATAAACATTTTTTTTGTAAGATGTTCCTTTCGCATTTACAGTGGCCATCCATTTTGTTACACATCTTTCTGAATTGTTGTTTAAAAATTCAACCTCAGCATAGCAACTCTTTTGTCCAAGAGTCATAATATTAGCAACATCTGTAATAGACACAGCTTTAATTCCATTTAAATCATTAACTGTTTCTGTTTTTGCTGATTGAAATCTTGGAGTCTCACCAAAAAAAGCCAAATTAATTGCATCAAGCAATGTACTTTTACCCGAACCTGTCGGACCTGTAATTGCAAATACACCAGACGTAACAAATCGGGGATCGGAAAAATCAATGTCAAAGTTATTTACAATACTAGCTAAGTTACAACCTCTTATTTTTAGTATTTTCATTACTCCAGTTCCTCTTCAACTTGATTATTTAACTCTGCCAACTTTAATGCTTCAGCATCTGCTAATTCTCTAACCTGTTTCTCTTGTTTACATATGGTAAATATCTCCATAAATGTATTCATTACCTCAGGATCAATCTCTTTTGCATCAGGATGTTTTTGAAAATAACAGCGTTTAAAAACTTCAGTAACAGGAATTTCATCTAAACTTTCAGCATTATTATTTTCCTGAACATTTGACTTAGAAGAAATAGTATCTATTTTTATTGAACCTAAGCGATAAACTTTTTTATCTAGTGCTGCATCAATTTTTTCTTTAATAGTTATTCGATCTTCATGCATAATTTTAGAATTTTCTAAACTCAAAACAAAAGAAACAAAAGGACGCTTATACGACTCTGTCTGTGGGTAATTTAATTCAGCAACTTGTGCTAAAGCTTCATCTAAAGTTACAGAACCTTTTCCTTTAGGAATTCGAATCATGTCCACAGCTCTAGGCAAATTTATAAAATCATAATTAATTTGTCCATCAATAATATTTAAAAGCTGCAAACCATTTTTATAATCAGCTTCACCCACATTTATTGGTATAGGAGATCCACAATAATGAACACTTTTACCTATATTTTGATGTAGATGAATATGACCAAGTGCTGCATACTGTGCTTCATCAAAAATCGCTGAAGGGATTGATTCCTCTCCACCTATCTCTAATAAATGGTAATTATCTTGAGATTTGCTAACACCTTGAACTGTAGCGTGCCCCATTGCAATAACAGGTAATGAATTCTTATTAATTTCTTTAATATAATCAAAAGCTTGAGAATATATAGCCGATACGCAATCCAATGTACCATGTCCAATTAAACCATCTTTAAATAAATCTTTACCATGTAAATATGAAGGCCTTATATATGGAATAGCCAATACATACGCACATATAGCATCATTTTGATCAAAAAGAGGTATAGTCATTTTTTCATAATCAATTTGATCAGAATCTGTTTTATACGGAATTGTTCCAATAATATGAATCCTAGGATCTAAAGAACAATACTTTCCTGTTGTATCAATTTTTAAACCACCATCATGATTACCTGCAATTATGACAATTTGTAACTTAGGAAATGTTTTTCTAAATTCAACTAAGAATTCTCCAAAAATATTTTCTGCAACATTACTAGGCATGTAATTATGAAAAATATCACCACACACTAAAAGTGCATCCACTGACTCTTTTTCAATAATAGATTTTAAATTATTAAAAAAACATTTATGTTCATAACTACGATCGTATTCATAAATTGTATTACCTAAGTGCCAATCAGCAGTATGTATTATTTTCATTAAGATATGCCCATTTTTGACATGAATATGAAGAATTTTTTATATACAAACTTCATATCTTTAAAAGCAATATAAAAGGTTCCGTATAAAACTACAACCTTATTAATTATGTTTGAACTAATTACATAAAATTAAATTTTAGTAATTAATACCTACACTTTGTATACTAATTATATTTAATATTATATTATAATCAATCATTAAATTCATATTCATAAACTATTATTCAAAAATTGTAATCATAATCTACTTATGCAAGTTATCATCAATGGAAAATAATTTTATTTCATATAAATGATATTGTAATTCTTTTTTAAAACTTATATTTATCTATAAAAAGTTATTAAAAACAATTAGGCTATTTTACATAAAATTATATATTTTATATAAAGATTTAAAACACACCATTAAAATATAAAAAAAATTGAGGCTTCGTGCATATGTGTGGGTAGATGAAGCCTCTAAACCTACCCTTT
>CAZTNG010000044.1:0-17843 GCA_964615195.1 uncultured Enterobacterales bacterium | reverse complement strand
CATAAAAAATTATGTTTATTAAAAAATTTTTGTCTTTTTATTTAACTTTAATCATTTAGTTCACAAATTTGTTTTATAAATTCTTCAGTGGTATATTTTTTTACTATTTTCGGATTTAAAACTTTTTCGTCAAAAGGGGAGTTAATAAAAGCTGATAAATTGTCTGTGTTGTCTTCACCTAATATAAAAATATTATCTTTTGAATAAAAATCTTGTGCTTTAATTGCCAAATTATTAGTAATGAGTTTCTTTTTAAAAAATAAGGCTTCCATTGCTCTCAGTGTCATACCTTGATGGTTAGTACGCATGATCTCAATTAAAACCTTTAGCTTTGGTAGCATTTTTAAGTAATTATTATAGTCAAACCAATTTGTAACTACATATTCTTGTAATAGAGGATCTAGTTTGGTATTTTTATCAATAAAAAGTTTTATTGAGCAATATTCATTTATTCTATCAAGTAACTTCTTTATGTTATAAACTTTTGTTGCTCTTGTTTGGTCACATACTCCTAGGAATATTGAGCTTATCTTTTTTCCATTTTCATTCATGGTTTTATTATCATCTTCTTTTGTTATAGTATTTGCTAAATTAATTGAAAATGTTTGGTGATAATAACTGCAAGGGAAAGGTTTGCTTTTAAATTCAGGTTCGTAAGAGCAAACCTTAATATTATTTAGTTTACAATAGTGAAGAAGTAATCTCGGAAAACTTAATCTTTTTAATGTGTCAATGATACGAATAGTGTAATTTTCAAAATTAGTGGAAAAGTATATTTGATCTAAAAAAAATATATCAACCATATTCCAAAGTAAAAGGTTCTTGTGAGAATTATTTTGATTTTCTAATTTGATTTTTGTATGGAATCTATTAGATATTTTTTTTAAATAAACACGGGTAAATAGCCATATTATTTTAAAAAAATATAGATATATGTAAAATGGATTTCTGCATTGTTTGAGTTTACACATACTAGCATTTGTAATGCTTAAATTTTGTTGTTCTTTATCAATATTTGAACATGCTGATTCTAAGTAAAAGTAATCAAAATAATTAATTGCTAAAATCTTACTAGATGTATTATTTGCGTTTAGAATGCTAACAATTTGTTCGCGCATGACTTTGGGAGTAATTAAAGCATGTGTTGATAATTTGTATTTTTTACAATAACTATGAGGGTGCTGATCTGTTACTAAATATGGTATATTTTTGTAATTTAATGAAGAAAAATTGCTAATGTTATTAACTTTAATATTTTTATAGTATTGATTAATTAATTCTTTATCTTCTGAAAAAATAGCAAGTACTTCAAAGCCTAATGCAACAGGTAAAAACTTTTCAGAAAAATTTTTATTATTAGTAAAAAGAATGCATGCAATTTTCATAAATAAGTAATCCATTTTAACTTGTAAAATAGTTGTTTAAATATTTTACTGTACGCTAATAAAGTAAGTACAGCGTCACTTAGATTTTTAGTTTTTCTTTAGGTCGTTTTTTACTGGTAAACTAAGGTAAAGAGATACATTCTTAAATAGCCACCAACTTCTCAAACTAAAGGCTATAGTCATGAGATAATAACAGACAACTAAAATTCCCCACATACCATAAATGCCATAGCATTTACCAAAGTATTCAGTTAATCCTAGTAAATATCCTAAAGGAATTCCTATGCCCCACATAATAATAATGTTTACTATCATTAGGAATTTGGTATCTTTAAATCCACGAACAACACCTAGAGTTGCTCCAAAAAAAGCATCCTGGAATTGATAAATTAATATTGCTATAAATAGTGGGGCAGCAATACCAATAACTTCTGGATCTGTGGTAAAGACACTAATTATGTTAAAACGATTAATATAAACAATAACTGCTGTCGTTAAAATGAATATTAGTCCAAGAGATAGTCCACTGAAAAAAGCTCTTTTAGCTCTAGATTTAGAACCTTCACCTAAGCTTTGACTTGTTCTTATAGCAATAGCACTAGCTAGAGATAGAGGAATCATAAATACTAAAATGCAGGTTACATTTGCTATTTGATGTGCGGCTACAGTTTTACTGCCAAAAGGTGTAATTGCATAACCTAATACTGCGTATGAAAAAGTTTCTATAATAAGAGCTATGGAGATAGGTAAACCCACTGCGCAGATATGTTGTATTGTTTGTTTATCAAAAGCATAAAATTTTTGCCATAATCTTATATTGCTTAATTTTTTACTAAATATGCAATATCCATACATCATAAATAATGCAGCCCAAGAAACAGCAGCAGTTGCTAAACCACATCCAACAGCACCCATAGCAGGCATACCAAATTTACCATAAATAAAAATATAGTTAATAGGGATGTTAAGAATTAACGTTGCGATGCCAATTACCATTGATGGAACAGCAATAGATAATCCCTCAACAGTATTTTTTAGTACATTAAATAAAATTATAGCAGGGGCCGCAAGAGCTATATAAAAAAGATAATCTACTGTTTTTGCTTTTAGTTCTTCTTCTGTTACAAAAACTAAAAGTTGTTTTGGTGCAAAAGCTAAAAATAGTGAAGTTAATACAATTATAACTAATATGGGAAATAATGAATTATGAACAACAGCTGGTATTTTATGACCATTATTTGAGCCATTAAGTTGAGCAACTATAGGAGCTAGACCTGTTGTAACACCAATACCAAATAATATTGTTGGCATCCAAAAAGTTGCACCTAATGATATTGCTGCAAGATCTACAGTGCCTACCGCTGCAGACATGATGCTATCTATAAGACCTAAGCATGATGTACATAGCTGTCCTATAAAAATAGGTACAGCTAAGCGTAGTAAATTTTTAGTTTCGTGAATGAATGCTTCAAACGAATTTGAATAGGTAATACTCATAAAAAACCTTTAGAAAACAAAAGTAAGCGGTGATATTCTTGCATAGATTAAATATATGTCAATGAATTAAAACTTGAATGCTATAATATTTACAATTCTTTAATTCTTAATATTTGAGACTTAAAGAAAAATTTAGAATTTATACTAAAAACCTAAATCCTAGTTTTGTTTTCTTTTTTGTTTTAGGTGTTTTCCTACTACATGATTGGTGTTGGTTTTCATCAAAATCTAATGATTTTAACGTTGATTTGCACTCAGGATAATTACAACAACCCCAAAAATTACCTGAAACTGAGCGCTTTAGAATATAGTATCCTTGGCAATTAGGATTTCTGCAGAGAATATTTTTGGGAATTAGATTCTCAGAAATTTTTATGTGTTGTATTTTTATTTGAGGTTTTAATTGCAGGTATAGTTCGTCAATAAAAATTGATCTTTTATTAATAATACTAAAAATTGAAATATGTCTACGGGCACGTGTAAGTGCAACATAAAAAAGACGTCTTTCCTCAGCAAATGGATAATTATCTGGACTTGGTTCAACAAGTTTTAATAAGGGGTCATCAGTTATTTTTGAAGGGAAACCAAGATATTCAGATGTAACTCTAACAAGAATTACATAATCAGCTTCAAGACCTTTTGAGCGATGAACTGTTAAAAATCTGCAGTAAGGAGCTAACTTCGGATCTGCTAATGTCTTTTTTACAAGTTCGAAGTCATTATTATACCTTCCTAATAACAATATGGTTACAGGCTGGTTATGGTTTTCTTCAACAATTTGCTTAACTCTTTCCATAATAGCAAATTCTAATTCAAGTAGATTTTTTTGCTCATAAATTGAAACAGGTTGTTCATTATAATTTGCTACTGAGTGTACTTTCTTTTTTAATTGTCTTGGGTTCTTCAAAATGAATTTAGATGTTATGTTGCATATATTTTGACTACACCTAAAAGTTTTTTCTAGTTTTAGCAGATCATTTTGGCCAAAGTAACTAGAAAAATCAGTCATTACTGATAGTTCTGAACCTGAAAAGCGATTGATACTTTGCCAATCATCACCTACAGCAAAAATCCTAGCGCCGTTATATTTGATAATATTCTGAATTAGTCGTGCTCTTGCACCACTAATGTCTTGACACTCATCAATTAGAATATGGGTTACAGGCATTTTCCATTGATGTTTGTCAATTAATCTTGCTGCTTCATTAAGCATATCTTCAAAATCGATACAATTATTAAGATATATACTCCATTCCTTATAAATACTTTTGTATAGACTGATAAATAATTTATCTCTAAAACTAAATTGCTTTTTAGTTTTAGAATTACTTAGAAGTGAATCTAAATAACTACCTTCCTTGAGTGAATTTTTTGAAAGCGTTAGAAAAGCTTTTAAAAGATTTATCGTATTATAAAAGTCACGTGTTTTTAATAATTGTTGGCAATTATTATTGATTGATTCTAGAGTTCGGTGAAAAGAATATTCAGTACCAATACTTTTAGTATTTTTTTTGTTTGTAAGGCGAAGTAACTTAAAGAAACCTAGTTTGTTTTCCAATTCTTCATAAGTGATTGCACCTAACAGCTTATAACCGTGTTCAACAGTTCCGGGATCGTTGCATTTATGGTGGATAATAATTTCTTGCTTAGATAAAAGTAGTAAGCAGTATGAATTGCTAAAGCTAGATCTTTGTAAAGTATTTGGAATGTTTGCTAGTTCTAACACCCTGTGTGCAGCAAGTGCAAGGTTAGAGGTTTTTGTAATTGTTTGAGTGTCTACTGTGCTATCATCAGTAAATAAATTTACAAATAGACTTAATCTATGACGAAAACTTGCATTCTTTTTAAATAAATTTAGAACACATTGTTTAAATGATGAATTTTCATTTTCTTCGTTATCTAAGCCTGATGCTAATTTAGGGCGTTTACCTGTAATCATTGAAATAATTTCTAGTCCAAGAGCATGAAATGTTTTAACCATTACAGGACTGAAGTTTATTCCTAGATTATTAAAGCGTTGTTTTGCTCTAATTTGTAATTCATTTACGGCTGCAGCATTGTAAGCAAGTGCTAAAACACCTCCATTTTGATGATAATTGAATGCGCAGATATAAGCCATTCGTGCAACCATTGTTGAAGTCTTGCCAGAACCTGCAGATGCATTTAATAAAACCTTGTCGTTTAATGTTACTACTGCGATTTTTTGTTCTAGTGTTAATGGCGTTTTTTCAATATTATTAAAAAAATAGTCTTGCTTAATTATTGTATTTTTAATGTTGAAGTTGTTAAATAGTTCTTGCATTGATTTAGCAGTGCGTGAGTAATTTTTAATAGAACGATATTCTTCTTTTGACATAGTATGTTGGAGTAATTCAATTACATCTATGTTTCTGAGTAGCTTATATGTGTCTTTAGGTTTTTTAGCAAAGATTTTTTTTAAATTATCATTGGTCCAACTATCAGTTATGTAACCTTTATTATTAAATTCATTGCTAATTTCTGAATATAGAAGTTTATTCCAAGTGCGTATTTTTATGTAAAGATCTCTTAATTTAGCAAGTGTTGATGAATAATTTTCATAAAGTTTAAGTAACCTATCAGCATCACTTTTAGAAAAATTCGAGAGAATGTAGGTCTCTGGGTTTTTATTAGCTTTGGATACTATCTGAATACATAACTCTTCTAAAGAGTTTTGTGTATATTCAATAGATTGTATCTCTTTTATTGAAAATTTTAGCTCTTGTGTTTTTGATCTTAAGCAAGCTCCAAGGAGAGTTATATCTAGTTTCCAATCATTACTAAGACGACAAATTTGGAGTGTTGAAGACTTGTTCATTATTATTGATATGAGCTAAATAGTTTAAAAAAGATGTTCATTATAGCTTAGTTTCAATTTTATTCTCTATATTTAAGGAGAATAAAATTGAACACAAGAGTTTAGTTCATAAGTTTATTATGTATTCGCAAGTTAGATAAGTAAAAAATTATTCAGTTAAACATTATGTGTTTTTAGTGAGGATTTAGTTCAAGTTCCTTTTTATATTTTTTTGTCGTCATAATACGCCAAACAATAAAACATATATTTGCTATTATATGCACACATAAAAAACCTAAAATTATAGAGCATATCCAACACCAAAAAAATATTTTCATTTTTTTTGTAGGGGTTGTATCCATTTCATCTGTATACGATAAATAAATAATAAGTCCCCACATCCAGCAGGAAAGATCAACGAATCCTAAAATAGCCATAAATTACCTCGTATTTATTAATTAAGGTTATTGTATAATTATAACTTTATAGTGTAAAGATTATAAATAAACAATATTTATGGATTTTGTGATTAATTTATAATTTAAAAATTTGATGATAATAAATTAGTTAGGCTTGTAAGTTACATTTTAGTAAAATTCACTATTTATATTAGTAAAATATATAAGAGAATACGCTTTACAAAAAAATCAACTTGCAAAAAATCTAGTGTGTTATTAATATTGCAGAGTCTGTTATTGTTGTTAACTAGTTAACTAAAGGTTAATCATGTTATCTATTTAATAAATAGATAGGTATGTCGTTGGAAAACGAATATTTTATAGGGAAATTATAAGTTTCCTTTTTTGTATATTGAATAGTGCCAAAGATACTTGGTTTGTATCAGCACATAGAGGTTTTAATAATGCCTGCAATTACTCTTCCTGATGGAAGTATTAAAAATTTTGAAAATCCTGTTTCTGTTTACGAGGTTGCTCAGAGTATTGGCCCTGGTTTAGCTAAGGTCTGTGTAGCTGGGAAGGTAAACGGTAAGTTAGTTGATGCTTGTGAAGTAATTTCTGAAGATTCTACTTTAAGTATCATTACCCCTAAAGATGCCGAGGGTGTGGATATCATTAGACATTCATGTGCTCATCTTTTAGGTCATGCTATTAAGCAATTATGGCCTGATACAAAGATGGCAATAGGTCCTGTTATCGAAAATGGTTTTTATTATGATGTTGATTTAGATCATACATTGTCTGAAGAAGATTTAGAAAACCTTGATAAGAGAATGCATGAATTAGTGGCTAAAGATTATGATGTAATTAAAGAACCTGTTACTTGGGATAAAGCCCATCAGGTATTTGATGAAAGAAATGAGCCATACAAAAAACTCATTTTAGAAGAAAATATTGATAAGAATGATCATCCTGCTTTGTATCATCATTTAGAATATGTTGATATGTGTCGTGGTCCTCATGTGCCAAACATGCGTTTTTGTCACCATTTTAAGATTACTAAGTCTTCAGGTGCTTATTGGCGTGGTGACGCAAATAATAAGATGCTTCAACGTATTTATGGTACAGCTTGGGCTGATAAAAAGGCTTTAGACGCATATATAGTTCGTTTAGAAGAAGCTGCAAAGCGCGATCACAGAAAGATTGGTGTGCAGTTAGATCTTTATCATATGCAGCAGGAAGCACCTGGTATGGTGTTTTGGCATAATGATGGATGGACAATTTTCCGTACATTAGAAGCTTTTATTCGTGAAAAGCTACATCAATATAAGTATATTGAAGTAAAAGGTCCATTTATGATGGATCGCGTTTTATGGGAACGTTCAGGACATTGGGCAAAATATAAAGATGCAATGTTTACAACTAGTTCAGAAAATCGTGAATATGCCATTAAGCCTATGAATTGCCCAGGTCATGTGCAGATTTTTAATCAGCGTTTACGTTCTTATCGTGATTTACCAATCAGAATGTCTGAATTTGGTAGTTGCCATCGTAATGAGCCATCAGGATCTTTACATGGCTTAATGCGCGTACGTGGCTTTACTCAAGACGATGCTCATATTTTCTGTACAGAAGACCAAATCATGAGTGAAGTTAGTGGTTGTATTAAGATGGTTTATGATATCTATTCAACCTTTAATTTTAACGATGTAGATGTTAAGTTATCAACTAGACCTGAAAAGAGAATTGGTGACGATGCAATGTGGGATCGTGCTGAAAAGGATCTTGCAAAGGCTTTAGATGATAATGGTATTAAATTTGAATATCAGCCTGGTGAAGGTGCTTTCTATGGTCCTAAGATTGAATTTACTTTGCATGATTGTTTAGGTCGTGCATGGCAGTGCGGTACAGTACAGCTTGATTTCTTCCTCCCTGGTAGATTAGATGCTACATATATTGGCGAAGATAACGAAAAGCATACTCCAATAATGATTCACCGTGCTATATTAGGTTCACTTGAACGCTTTATTGGTATTCTTACAGAAGAATATGCTGGCTTCTATCCAACATGGTTAGCTCCAGTTCAAGCTGTTGTGATGGGTATTACTGATACACAGGCTGATTATGTTCAGCAAGTAACAGATGCTCTTGATGCAGCAGGAATTCGTGTAAAGTCTGATTTAAGAAATGAAAAGGTAGGTTTCAAAATTCGTGAGCATACTATGATGCGTGTTCCATACATGCTCGTATGTGGTGCTAAAGAAGTTGAAACAGGTGAAGTTTCCGTGAGAACAAGAAAAGGCGAAGATTTAGGTCGTTTTAAGATTCAAGACTTGATTTCTTATCTAAAAAAGGATATCATGGCGCGCGGAATTAAGAAGGTGGAGGAATAAGCCATTAATAACGTAAAAAAGACAGGCAAACAGCAGGCCAATAAAACCAAGATAAATGGTGACATTAGATACCGTGAAATCCGAGTAATCGGAGCAGAAGGTGAAGCACTAGGTGTAATGAGTTCTGATGAAGCACTTGAGTTAGCAAGTAAAGCAGGTGTAGATCTCGTAGAAATCAGCCCAAATGCAGAGCCTCCAGTTTGTCGTATTATGGATTTTGGTAAGTTCCTTTACGAAAAGAGTAAAGCTCAAAAAGAGCAAAAGAAAAAGCAGAAGCAAGTGCAGGTTAAGGAAATAAAATTCCGTCCTGCAACTGATGAAGGCGATTATCAGGTAAAACTACGCAACCTGATTCGCTTTTTAAATGATGGTGACAAGGCTAAGGTAACAATGCGTTATCGCGGTCGTGAAATTGCTCATCATGGCATAGGCTTAGTACTTATGAAGCGCATTGAAAAAGAACTTTGTGTGGATCAAGACATAGCCGTAGTTGAATCGTCTTTCAAATTTGAAGGTCGTCAAGCTGTCATGGTGTTATCACCTAAAAAGAAGTAGTCAGGGGCTAGTTAACAAGAGTCGAAAGACCTCCCTAGATTGCATGTTATTTTTATAATCCAATGCGGAGTTTAAATTTTATGCCTAAAATGAAAACCGACAAGGGTGCACACAAGCGTTTTAAGAAGACCGCTAATGGCTTCAAGCGCAAGCACTGTAACCTTCGCCATATCTTGACTAAAAAGTCTACTAAGCGTAAGCGTCATTTACGCGCAATGGGTATGATCAATAAATCTGATCTACGTAACATTGTTAATTTATTACCATACGCTTAACGGAAGGAGTTAGTCACAAATGGCAAGAGTAAAGCGCGGTGTAACCGCACATGCACGTCATAAGAAAATCTTAAAGGCTGCAAAGGGCTACTATGGTGCCCGTTCTCGTACTTATCGTGTTGCTGTACAAGCAGTTACTAAAGCTGGCCAGTACGCATACCGCGATCGTCGTCAGAAGAAGCGTCAGTTCCGTCAGCTATGGATCGTTCGTATCAATGCTGCGGCTCGTCAGAACGGTTTATCTTACAGCAAGTTTGTATGTGGTTTAAAGAAGGCGTCTATTGAAATCGATCGTAAGATCCTTGCAAATATCGCTGTTCATGATAAAACTACATTTACAGTATTAGTAGAAAAGGCAAAGTCTGCTCTCTAATAAGTAAAGTCTTGTTTTAAGAAAAGGTATCAGAAAGAGAACCAGAAATGGTTCTCTTTTTTTTGGTTTTGTAATTAGTTTTGATTAAATATTGAACACTTTCATTGTATATTGATATGATGTAGATAGTTATTTGTTTAATTGTAGATTTAAAAGGTTTTTTAACTAAGTTTAGAGGATTTAATATTTTTATAAACTACTAAATAACTAAAATAATTATATGAGGGATATATTATGAAACTGTATTTATATTTAGGTTGTCTTTCTGTAGCAACTTTTTTTCTTTCTGCATGTGGACCAACAATTAATTGTTCTTCTCCATCAGAGTATAACCAATCCGTAGACAAAGTTATTGCTAAAATTAAACAATCTGATTCAAAGAGTGCCAGAAATGTTGAGCTTTTTATACGTTCTTCCTCCGCTGTGCATGGTGGAATGGATAGAAACGTTTGTGCAATGAATTCAACTGAAGTGAATAGTTATGTGCACAATTATTTGAGAAATCGATATAAAGACATTAAAGATGAAGCTCAAAAGAATTTATCTGATGCAATGAATTCAGCGCAAAAAGGCTTAGATAAAGCATTTGGTGATGATTAGCATTTGTATAATTAAAGTTAGATTTCATGATTAAAAGTTCATTTAAATTTTTTTTAATATAGCTTTGCTATAGATGATTTTTTTTAGTTATGTGAGTTTAATTAATTTTTTATAAAATTTAGTTTTGAATTTAAGATAAAAATGCATAATCTAAATATGTGAATGTAAATAAATTTTTGGGATTGAATTTTATGAAATGCAAAGTATCTGTGATGTTACTATTTACAGCTAGTATGTTTCTTATTGCGTGTTCGCCAAAAATAGATTGTTCCTCTAATGAAAAGTATAGGGTTAGCTTGCAGGAAGTTATTGATTATTTAGCAAAAAATTCTCCTGGCGATGCTGATTCGGTAAAAAAATTTATGGAACAATCATCCTTTTATAAAGGTGGAAAGGATAATGCTACGTGCAATATGAATCCAGATCAATTAAAGTTTTATGTAAGAAGTATTGGCAAAAATAAGTACGATCCAATGCACAAGGTGTTAGATAAAGAAGAGAATTCTACTTTAGATTCTGTTCAACAATCAATTGATGAAGCATTTGGAAAGAAAAAGAAAAAATAGAGTTAACTAAGTTTAATGTGTAGGTGCGTATATTTTTTGAAGAAAATATATTGTTACTTGACTTTGTCATAAGATTGTATAAAATATTAACAGTTTTTTGTATTTTGTATTAAATATACAGAATACTGTACTTAAATTTATTTAATTTAGGTGCGACAATCTAGATCAGAGAAAGCTCCGGTCAGAATCTGACGGAGCTTTTTTTATGCAAATTTTTAATGGAGAAAACATTCTTGCAGACAATAGAACAGAAAATCTCGGAGCTAATTGCTCCAATTCTTGAGGACTTAGGTATTAGTCTTTGGGGAATAAAGCTGATTCGCAATCCTAGACGAACAGTTTTACAGATTTTTATTGATAAAGAAGGTGGTGTTACTGTTGATGATTGCTCCGAGGTGTCATTGCAAATTAATGGCGTTTTGGATGTAGAGGATTTATTTAGAAATTCCTATAATTTAGAGGTGTCTTCACCTGGTCTAGATCGTATACTTTTCACCTTTGAACAGCTTTTAGCTTATATTGGTAAGGAAATGGTTGTGGAAGTTAGCATGCCAGTAGCTAATAGAAGACGTTTTCGTGGTACTTTGCAAAAGGTTGAGGGTGATACCTTATTTTTGCAAGTTGACCAAGATGTTTATGAAATTGCTTTTCCAAATGTTAGCAAAGCGCAAATTATTCCAGTATTTTAGTCCTGCACAACGCAGATATTATTGAGGCAGATAAAAATGGCAAAAGAAATATTAACAATAGTCGATTCTATGTCCAATGCAAAGGCTATATCACGTCAAAAAGTATTTGAAGCATTAGAAGTAGCGTTGGCGACAGCGACAAAAAAGAAGTTTAATGGACTTGATGTAGATATCAAGGTAACCATAGATCAAAAATCTGGAGATTTTACAATTACGAGACGTTGGTTAGTTGTTGATACAGAAGGTGTTTTAGAAAATCCTGCACGTGAAACAACTTTAGTTGCAGCTCGTTATGATGATGAAAATATTCAGCCTGGTGATTATATTGAAGAAATGCTTGATGCAGAAGAATCTGTAAATTCTGCAAAAGACAAGGATTCAATTTTTGACCGTATTACAGCACAAACTGTAAAACAGGTATTACAGCAGAAGGTTAAGGAAGCTGAACGTCAGCAAGTTGTTGATATGTTCCGTGACATGGTTGGTAAAGTTGTAGTTGCAATAGTTAAGCGTGCAACACGTGATACTGTGTTCTTAGATTTAGGTAATAATGCAGAAGCTGTTTTGCGTCGTTGTAATATGCTCCCAAGAGATTCATTTAGACCAGGTGATCGTGTTCGCAGTCTTTTACTTCCTATTAGAGAAGATAATAAGGGTTCTCAGTTAGAAGTTAGCCGTACAAGTGCAGATTTCTTAAAGGAATTATTAACAATTGAAGTACCTGAAATTGGTGAAGGTCAATTAGAAATTGTTGGTGCTGTACGTGATCCAGGTTCAAGAGCTAAGGTAGCTATTAAGGCAAAAGATCGTCGTATTGACCCAAGAGGCGCGTGTATCGGTATGAAAGGTTCTCGTGTGAAGAATGTTTCAGACGAACTTTGTCATGAAAAAGTTGATATTATTGTTTACAATGATGACTTCTCAAAGTATGTTATTAATGCAATGGAACCTGCTGAAGTAAGAAAGGTATTCATTGATAAGACTAAGAACATAGTTGAGATTGGTGTTGAAAAAGATAAATACGCTTTGGCTATCGGTACAGGTGGTCAAAATGTTAAGCTTGCTTCAATGCTTATTGGTTGGAAAATTAACGTATTAACTGTTGAAGATATGGACAACAGAGAAAAGGCTGAAGTAGATCGTATCAGTACAATTTTCAGTGAAGCGTTAAATATTGATGATGAATTTGCAAATGCATTAGTTGATGCGGGTTTTGGTAGTATCGAAGAAATCGCTTATGTGGATAGGGACGAGCTATTAAACAGTGTTGATGGAATGGATGAAGATTTAGTTGATCAGTTACAGAACATAGCACGTAAAGCTTTAGCAGATATTTATACACCTGATAAGAAGAAGGTTTCAGAAGAACTTTTAGCTCTTGAAGGTATGGATAATGCTACAGCTAGAGCTTTAGCATCTAAAGGTATTTCAACTCTTGATGATTTAGCTGAATGTGTTGTAGATGATCTAACAGACATTCCTGGAATGGAAAATGAAAAGGCTGGCAAGTTAATAGTTGCTGCAAGAAATCTCACATGGTTTAAGGATGGCGAATAAATTCACTAAATAATGTAAACACTAGTGGAAGATAGCTTCTGCATTATCCTTACGATACCTATATGTGGGTATTGAGATTTTAAATAAAGAATTCGGTGAACGTGAATTTATGGTAGATGAAAGAAATACTAATGGTGCCGGCAAGCCAATGCAACTTAAGCGCAAAAATACCGGTAATAAAAATCCAAGAAGTTCTTATCAAGATCAATCTGTTGAAGTAAAGGTTAGAGAACGTAGAAATTTTAGCGTTCCTAAAAAAGAAGATTTAGCTAAGAAAGCTGAAGAAGAAGCAAAGGCAAGAGCAGAAGCTAAAGCTAAGGCAGAAGCTGAAGCAAAGGCAAGAGCAGAAGCTAGAGCTAAGGCTGAAGCAGAGGCAAAGGCTAAAGCAGAAGCTAAAGCCGAGTTGGAAGCTGAAGTAGCTCGTAATAGAAAAAATGAAACTGCAGAAGAAAAAGCTGCACGTATCAAGATGGAACAAGAAACTGCAGAGCTTCGTCGCATTCGTGAAGAAGAAATTGCTCGTAAGGCTGAAGAAGAAGCTGCTCGTAAAGCAGAAGAAGCTAAGCGTTTAATTGCTGAAAATCTAAAGCGTTGGCAAGAAGAAGAAGCTGCACGTAAAGCATCAGAATCTAAAGAAGATGATGATGGTACTTCACGTTATGTTAAAGAAGCTGAAGAAGAACAAGAACGCGAAGAAGAAAGTCGTGGTCGTCGTCGTACAGCCGCTGCTAAGAAGGTAAAGGGACGTGAAGATGATGATCGTGATGATCGTAATAACCGTAAACTTGCCAAGGGTGGTCGTAAAGTTAAAGGCGCAGCTAAACTTAATCAACAACAGCATGGTTTTAATAAGCCTGTAGCACCAGTTGCTCGCGACGTAGTTATTGGCGAAACTGTTACTGTATCAGATTTGGCAGCAAAAATGGCTGTTAAAGCTTCAGAAGTAATTAAGGTTATTATGAAACTTGGTGATATGGTTACTATTAACCAGGTTATCGACCAAGGTACTGCTCAGCTTGTAGCTGAAGAAATGGGTCATAAAGTTATTATCCGTAAGGAAAATGAATTAGAAGAACAAATCCTTAACGATCGTGATGTTGATTCATTAAGTGAACCACGTGCTCCAGTTGTTACAATTATGGGTCACGTTGACCATGGTAAAACTTCTTTACTTGATTATATCCGTAAGTCTAAAGTTGCATCAGGCGAAGCTGGTGGTATTACACAGCATATTGGTGCATACCATATTAAAACTAAGAATGGTGGTATGATTACATTCTTAGACACCCCTGGTCACGCTGCGTTTACTGCTATGCGTGCACGTGGTGCAAAGGCTACTGATATTGTAGTTTTGGTTGTAGCTGCAGATGACGGTGTTATGCCTCAGACTATTGAAGCTATACAACATGCTAAAGCAGGTAACGTTCCAATTGTAGTTGCTATCAACAAAATTGATAAGCCTTCAGCAGATCCTACACGTGTAATTAACGAATTAATGCGTTATGGAATTTTATCTGAAGAAATGGGTGGCGATACTCAGTTTGTGAAGGTTTCAGCTAAGACTGGTCAAGGTATTGATGATTTATTAGATGGTATCTTGTTACAGGCTGAAGTTCTTGAACTTAAGGCTGTTAAAGACGGCATGGCATCAGGCGTTGTTATTGAATCACGTCTTGATAAAGGCCGCGGTCCAGTTGCATCTGTATTAATCAATCAAGGTACACTTCATGTTGGTGATATAGTACTTTGTGGCTTTGAATATGGTAAGGTTCGTGCTATGAAGAACGAATTAGGCCAAAATGTTGAAAGCGCAGGTCCTTCTATTCCAGTTGAAATTTTAGGTTTAAGCGGCGTCCCTGTAGCAGGTGATGAAGCAACAGTTGTACGTGATGAAAAGAAAGCTCGTGAAGTAGCGAACTATCGTCAAGGCAAGTTCCGTGAAATTAAGATTGCTCGCCAGCAAAAGGCTAAACTTGATAACATGTTTAAGGAAGGTCAAGCAACTGAGCTTAACGTTGTACTTAAGGCTGATGTTCAAGGTTCTGTTGAAGCTATTAATGATTCATTACTCAAGCTTGCTACTGAAGAAGTTAAGGTAAATATAATTTACTCAGGTGTAGGTGGTATTACTGAAACTGATGCTACTCTTGCAGCTGCATCATCAGCTATCATTATTGGCTTTAATGTTCGTGCTGATAGTTCAGCAAGAAGAGTGATTGAATCTGATAGTATTGATGTAAGATATTACAGCGTAATCTATGATTTAATAGATGAAGTTAAACAGGCTATGAGTGGTCTATTAGGTTCAGATATTAAGCAACAGATTATTGGTTTAGCACAAGTTCGTCAGGTATTCCGTCATCCTAAGTTTGGTTTAATTGCAGGTTGTATGGTAACTGAAGGTGTTGTTAAGCGTTCAGCTCCAATTCGCGTATTAAGAGACAATGTTGTAATATTCGAAGGTGAACTTGATTCCTTACGTAGATTTAAGGATGACGTCGCTGAAGTTACAAATGGCTTTGAATGTGGTGTTGGTGTGAAGAATTATCAAGACGTACGTGAAGGCGATCAAATAGAAGTATTTGAAAACATTGAAGTTAAACGTACACTTTAATAAATCATACAAGTAATAATAAATAGGGGACGTTTAGACGTCTCCTATTTAAATTTTTTAGGAGTATTGTCTGTATGGCTAAGGAATTTAGCAGATCAGATCGTGTTGCACAGCAAATGATGAGAGAAATTGCTGTTATTTTGCAAAGAGAAATGAAGGACCCTCGTGTGCGTATGGCTACTGTAAGTGATGTACGTATATCAGGTGACTTAATGTATGCAAAGGTATATGTAACACTGATGGATAATGATCCTGTAGCAGTTAAGTCAGCTATAAAAGTTTTAAATAAAGCAAAGGGATTCTTTAGAAGTATGATTGGCAAGGCTATGCAACTTAGAGTTGTGCCTGAAATATCATTCTTTTATGATGAAACTTTGGAAGAGGGTATGAGACTTTCGTCCTTAATAACACAAACAATTAAAAAGGATGAAGATCTTAGTAATCAAGCTAATAATGGAGATGAAAACTAAATGCCGCGACGAAGTAAGCGCGATATAAACGGGGTTTTACTACTTAATAAACCAATTGGAATTACCTCTAATGATGCAATGATTAGAATTAGAGGAATTTTTCACGCACAAAAGGCCGGACATACCGGTGCTCTTGATCCTTTAGCAACTGGAATGCTACCTATTTGTTTAGGAGAAGCAACCAAGTTTTCCCAATATTTGTTAGATGCTGATAAATGCTATGATGTTACAGCTCGTTTTGGTATTAGAACTACAACTTCTGATGCTGAAGGAGAGGTAATAAAAGAAGCTGCTGTTAATTTTAATGAAGAACAACTTCTTTTAGCAATGGCTGGATTCATGGGTAAACAAAAGCAAGTACCAAGTATGTTTTCTGCTTTGAAGTATGAGGGCAAACCTTTATACGAATATGCTAGAAAAGGTATTACGGTACCAAGGGAAGCTAGAGACATTAATATTTTTGAGTTTAAATTAGATTCTTTTGATGGTAGAGATGCTGTAATGCATGTACATTGTTCAAAAGGAACCTATATACGCTCATTGATTGATGACTTGGGTGAGAAACTTGGTTGTGGTGCTCATGTAATTAAGTTAGATAGAACAATGGTTGCGGAGTATCCTCGTGAGAGAATGGTAAGCTTTGAAGATCTTGATCGAATCATGGATGAAGCGCATGCAGATGGTTTGGTTGCTTTTGATGCTTTAGATGCCTTATTACTTCCCGTAGATACTGCTGTACAAAAATTGCCTATTATCTACCTAAATAATGAACAAGGCCGCTGTGTTTTAATGGGACAACGCATTAAAGTAACTCCTGTAAATATGCTTACTACTGATCTGCAACCAATAAGAATTTATATTGGTGAAGATAAAGAAAGTGCTGTTTTTGCGGGTGTAGGTGATATTAAGTATGATCTATTAGCTCCTAAGCGTTTAGTATCAATGAGCAAGCTTCCTGTTAATCCTTTAGAAAGCAATGGATTATTATCAGAAGGTATTATTGAAACTCAAAATTAATTTTTGTAGTTTTAAATAAATATGAGCCAGTATGAATTGTGCTGGTTCATTAGATTAGATGTTTGCATAAATGATCTATAATTCAATAAACAATGAATAATCTTTTTGTTTATTTGTAACGTGTATTAATTTAATGATTAAAAAAATAACAGATAAACCAAATTAGTAAAATTATATCTTGAAAACTTATTATCGCTATCAAAGCAATTATAGCTGTTATGTATATGTTTTTTTTCAAGTGACTAATATTTTTTTTACAAGGCACGGTTAAAGTATTAAGTTTTGATATTTCTAGTTTATTGTCTTCTACACAAAAATTTGTTTTGTTGTTAATGATTTCTTTATTAAAATAATCTGACAGTTGTTGATTTTGTATTTCATTGAACTTCTCATTTACTTCATCAAGGGGATATTCTAATTTGTTAAATGAGTCGTCTTTAATTTTAAGTTGACATAAACCTTCTTGTACAGAAGTAATATATCTTGCACAGTTGATTATACTTTTATTCTGTTTACCTTTTTTAATCTCTTGATTAACAACTTTAATTTTTTCGTTTAGGGTGTTAATGTCGTTTTCACTAATTGTAGCCTTATCATGATAAAACAAAATTTCAGCTTCTAATATTTTAAGTTTTACTT
>CAZTNG010000043.1:0-18031 GCA_964615195.1 uncultured Enterobacterales bacterium | reverse complement strand
GAAAAATCACTTGAAGGCTTTACTATGACTGATGGCGTTGTGTGTCAAGACTAACAAAAATCTTTCAAATTAATTAAATAAAACGAGTAGTACATAAAAAATGACTACTCGTTTTTATTCCTATAATATTATTATTTTCTAGCTAAATATTACAATACTTCATTCAATATTTGTAATGGATGTTTAGTTGTTACACCTTCCATTAATCTGACCTGTTCTCGACAAGAATACCCTGTTACCAAACATTGACTTATTGGATATTTATTGAAAACTGGAGCCCAGTTTTGTTTATAAATATTTTTAGATTTTTCCACATTGTCTGCTGTATGACCATATAAACCAGCCATACCACAACACCCAACAGGTATAGGGGTAAGGTTCAAGCCACATTGAGCAAAAATCTTTTTCCAATCTCCATGTGTCGTTGGTTTCATGGTCTTTTGTGTACAATGAGCTAATAAATAATATTCACCATCTTTTTGAATTTTTGCATTCAATAATGAAATATTTTTTAAAAGAAATTCCTGCACTAGCATAACTTCAAAGTCACCTCTAGCAGCGCCTAATATTTTCTTATACTCATCGCGATAGCAAAGTACCATAGCAGGATCTACACCAACCATTGGTAAACCTAAACTTGCAACCATAGTTAAGAATTGAGCTGTATCAGCAGCACAATTAGCAAAAGCCTTTAAATAACCTCTAATATGCATAGCTTTGCCATTAGGTTTTAAAGGTAAAATTAATGGAATTTTACCAATTTTACTAATTAACGATACAAAATCAGCAACAACCTGTGCATCATATGTAGTAGTAAATGTATCTTGAACGACAATAACATAACGTTCTAACTCTGAAGGAGTAAACTTTAAAGCCTTGTCTAAATCAAAATATTCTGCTGTGCTACTTTCTAATAATTTTGCCAAATTTGGAGAACTTAATCTTGGGACGTCTACAAATCCTATAGTTTTTTTAACAATATATTTTACAGGAGCTAACTCATTCACAAAATTAAATATACTTGGAGCTTTTGCCATTATTGGAGCTGTACTTTCAATGGTTTTTGCAAATATATCTCCTACAGGGCGAAGATATCTTCCATAATACAAATTAAAGAAACGTGATCTAAAATCAGGAACATCAACCTTTATAGGACATTGGGAAGCACATGCCTTACACGCCAAACAACAACTCATAGCTTCCATAACTTCTTTGGAAAAATCATTATCATTCTTCAATGAATTATAGCAACGACTTAGCCATGTTTTAAAACTAAAACATCCTGTTTCTAGCAATTTTTCTTCTGCTAATGGATTAACGTGCGCTAACTCTAGCTGGCGCAACCATTCACGCATTAAAGTAGCTCTACCTTTTGGCGATTGTCTGCGATCCCCCATATATTTATATGTTGGACACATTGGAGATGAAGTATCAAAACTGAAACATAAACCATTTCCATTACAACTCATTGCTTCATGAAAACTATTACGAACTCCTTTCGGAATTTGCCTATCGTACGCCCCTCGTTTCTTAGCATCAACACTCACAAGAGCATCGTTATCATTACCATATGGAGTACAAATTTTTCCAGGATTAATTCTATTTAAAGGGTCAAATGCCAACTTAATCTTTCGCAATTCATTAAATAAATTACCGAAGTATTTTGGACCGTACTCACTTCTATAGCCTCTTCCGTGTTCACCCCACATAATGCCACCATATTTTGCGGTCAATGCTACAACACTATTGGAAATGCTTCTTAGAACCTTCTCCTGTTCAGGATCACACATATCTAAAGCAGGACGTACATGAAGAACACCTGAATCAACATGGCCAAACATACCATATCTTAAATGATTATCATCAAGCAATTTTCTAAATTCTAAAATATAATCGGCAAGGTGTTCAGGTGGTACTACAGTATCCTCAGTAAATGCAATTGGCTTTTGATCGCCTTCTGCATTTCCTAGTAAACCAACAGCCTTCTTGCGCATTGCATATACTGACAAAATATCATTTAAATCTGTACATACCTGATATCCTATAATGCCTTGATTGTTGCCTTTTCCCAAACTCAAATCAAGATTATCTGTGAGAGCTTTAAGATGCTTTAACTCATCCTCATTATTCCATCCAGCAAATTCAACAATGTTAATACCTTCCATTACAGAACCTGGGACTTCAGTAATAAGATCCTTAACGCTGTGCCATACAATATCATTTTTGGCTAAATTCAAAACCTTTGAATCTACAGTTTCTACTGATAAAGCATTAGCCTTAACCATTACAGGTGCATGACGTAAAGCAGAATCAAAACTATCATATTTAACATTGACTAAAGCTCTAAATGTTGGAATTACAGTTAAATCTAATTTTGCACCAACAATAAAACCCAAAGTACCTTCTGAACCGCAAATTATGCGTGAGAGATCCATTGTATCTGTTTCAAAATTATACACATGCTTTAAATCATAACCTGTTAAAAATCTATTTAACTTAGGAAATGTTTTTTCAATTTCATTCTTTTTAGAAGTAACAATTTCAAATACAGTTCTGTAAAGATTTCCTTCAAAGTCTTGTTGCTTTAATTTCTTTTGTAAATCATCACCTGAATATGGCTTAAATACGACTACTGAAGCATCATTTAAAACCATTTCTATTTCTAGTACATGACGAGATGTACGACCATATTTTAAAGAACCTTGACCAGATGCATCAGTACTAATCATTCCACCAAATGTTGCTCTATTTGATGTTGATAATTCAGGAGAGAAAAACAAGCCTTTTGCTTTAATTTGCTGATTTAAACAATCTTTAATAACACCAGGTTGTACATGAACTGTATGTTTTTCTACATCCAAGTCATTAATTGAACGCATATGACGAGACATATCTATAACAATCCAACTAGTAAGAGATTGTCCATTTGTTCCTGTTCCGCCACCACGAGGAGAAAACTTTATATCCTCAAATTGCTTTTTATTTGCTAGTTCCACAACAATTTGCACATCACGAATGGTACGTGGAAATATAATACCTTGTGGAAGTTGTTGATAAACACTATTATCAGTTGCTACTGCTAAACGACTTGAATATGAAAACTCAATATCACCTGAAAAATCACTGTTTTTAAGCGTGTTAAAATAATCTACGTAGTGCTGATCTGCTGAATCTTGAGATAAAAGTTTTGGAATCATGGCTATATACCGACAAAGAATTAAATCTTAAAGAATACCTTGTTATTATTTGTATTGTCTCACTTTTTGCGTAAATTGCAAACATTGGAACAAAAGTTAGCAATTTATAGATCTTGTTTCATTAAATGTTTAATAGCTAATAAAGCTTAATTTCCATGCTATAATACAGGTTATTCATATATAAATAAGATAAGTTTTTGGAGCTTTTTGCATAATAATGTCATATTCTAAATCAGCTGGACTTTCACGAATTATTCTTGTTAATTCTTATATCGATTCTTCTCAGAATGGTCTATTTGAATTTAACTTTAATAATCATACTCAGATTAATGGTGCTAATGGTTCAGGAAAAACTAGTCTACTAAAACTAATTCCTTTTTTTTATGGCTTAGAACCTGGAAGGATAACTAGCTCAAGTAATGTAAAAAAAAGCTTTGCTGGGTATTATCTTCCTTTCGCAGACAGCGCTATTATATTTGAATATTTTAATCATTTGGGACAATTAGTTCATGTAATTATAACTAATGCAGCAAACAATCCTAATAGTAAAATGTTATCATATCGTTTTGTTCCTTATGCATTTGAAAACTTAGACTATATCATTGTAGATGAAAATTCAGGGAAATACCGTGCAAGAACTTGGACTGAATATAAAACCATTCTTCGAGAAAAACATCCAGACTTTAGATTAGAGGCTCAAGTTAATTCAATAGATCAATACAGGTCTATCATTCAAAATATAAACTTAAATGGAAATAACAATCTAAGAAATCAATACAGTTTAAGTAGTGGTAGAAAGGAACTTAGATATATTGAAAGCATCACACATAGCCTTATAACGGGACATGTAAGCTTCGAAAACATAAAGCTCTTATTAACGGAAATCTTAAAAAGAGACCATCAAAACATTAATTTAGAATTAAAAGAGTCCGATATAACTGATTGGTGCAAGGATGTTAATGCCTTTAGAGCAATTGAAAACAAAAAAAACTTATTACTGTTGGTTTCAACAGAGACACAAAACCTCCAAAATGATTACAAATCACTTTTAAACCAAGGGAACAATCTTCATTGGTATGAAGGAGAGCTTAAGGATGAAATTTCTAGTTTAAAAGATGAATATAATGAAAAAATAAGTAATCGTGAGGCTTTTTTAAAGCAAACAACATCAAAACAAATAGACCTTACACAAGTTTGTACAGAAGCTCAATCAAAATTAGACGAACAAATTCGCTCTGTTAAAAATTATGAAATAAAGCAAAGTGAATATGATGAAAAAAAAGCACCATATTGGTCTTCTAGAATTAAACAACAATATTTAGTGGAAGAAAACTTAGCAAAACATGAACAAATGCTTGCCTCCATTACTTCTGAATATAATGATATAAAAGCAGAATTTGATAGCCTAAAAGCTAAAGCTAAAGCAAGTTATTCCGATCAAAATGCTATATGTAACGAAAAAATATCTCAGATTCAGAAAGACAAAAGCGATAAACTACATGAACTTGAAAACAGGTTCAATATCAATAAATCCAAAAATGATAAAGACAAAAATGAAAGAATAAACACTGTCAAATTAGATTTACGCACGATTGCAGAAAATCAAAAGCATGTAGAATATGAAATTAAACATGTTTCTGCTCCTGAAGAATTATTAATCCAAGAAAAAGAAATTAGTTTAGCATTAAAGCAAATATTTGCTGAAGTACATACTAAGGAACAGGAATTAAGAAAAGCAACTAAAGAAAAAGTAGCTAAAGAAAATGAAAAACAAAGTTTGGTTGCAATTGCTAAAAATATTAAGACAGAATCTGAACAAGCTTATTCTCGACTACAATATTTAGCAAAAATACTAAATCCAGATATAAACATATTAACAGGATACTTAAATGAAAACATTCCAAATTGGCATAATTCTATCGGATTAGTTATAAAAGAAGATCTGTTATCAAGAAATGATCTTGATCCACAATTGTTGGAAATTGAAAGTACCTACGATCAACGAATTACTATTGGAAATTTAAGCTTATCAACTAAAAAATTAATAAGTATTCAACAAGATAATTCTTATCTATTAAATGAGCAAGCTGAATTAAATACAAAGATAGATAAGCTAAAATCTCAAGAACGCGAAAACAAACAAAAAATTATAGAAATTGAAAATGACTTAGCTTTGCTTAACTCAAATATAACTAACCTTGAAGGCTTAGTATATAAAGATGAAGAAATTAATCAATTAAATGAAAGAGAAAACATAGTTAAACACAAAATAGAAGCTGCCAAAAATTCAGCTTTAGCTGAACTTACTGAAAACAAAAATTCACTTATACGACAAGAAAAAGAACTTCACAATTCTATAAATAACATCACTAAAGAATTTGCAGAATTAAACAATAGTTTAACTGATACATATCTTACTAATAAAAGTGATATTGAAACTAGCTTTGATAATGAATTAGAGTTATTACATGAACAAAAAATAAAAGTAGAAACTCAATATAAAGATGCTATTAAAAATTACGATAACATCATGAAAAGTCGCTTAAATAAAAATAATATTGATGATGCACTCATTGACAAAATGGATAATGAAGTCAAGCAATGTAAAAAAGAGCTTCAAGATATTATTAATAATAAAATGTTAGTCGTTGAATATGAAATGTGGTTTGAAACATTTGGAAAATACATTAACGATGAAAGAGAAAAAGTTGATGAACTAAGAAATGTTCTTAACGAAAAAAAAGCAAATTTAACACAATATATTCAATATATTAAAAAGCAAACAGATATTCTCCAAAAAAACATTACAACTTGTGAAACTACGATAAAAAATAAAGTGACAAGTTATCAAAATGTAGTGACAATCAATAAGGAACTACACGACTATAACATAACCATAACATACAATCGTGAAAGCAAACCTGAGATTTCAGTAGAAAATCTAATTAAAGATTGCGAAACAACCTTATCTAGATATAAAGAAAATAAAGCAGCTCTTAAGTTTAATCTAGAAAAAATTGACAACTGTATGTCAGAAAACAGATCAAGTACGATCTATGCTTTTTGGAATCAAGCGAAAGATCGTCAAACTTCAGATTTACGTTTCTCTCCAAATGAAAGTGAAGATGATATAACTCTAAAATTAAAAGCAAATGCTGCTAATATATTAATAAATTCAATGCCTGTACAAAAAAGAACATTATTAGATCACGCCCATAATATTACTCACATGATCAATGAATACTATTATCATTTGCGTGATTTTGATAATCGAATAAAAGGATTTAGTAACCGTATTTCTAGCATAGTTACAGGTAATTTACAATTCGAAGCATTTGAACAATTTAATATTCAATTAGAACCTTGCATTAAAAAATTAGCTGGTTGGGAATTCATTGAAGATATAGCCAAATATTCTCATAAATGGGATGATGAAAATGCTAATCAAGGAGAATTACCAGATACAAACTTCACAGATAAATTAAACAGTTTGGCTGACAAATTTGTAAATGGTCAGTTACACAACGAAATTAGTGATTTATTTAGTATAGTCTTTGAAGTTACTGAAAATGGAAAACAAAAGAAAGCAACAACAGCACGTGAATTAGAAGATCTAAGTTCCAACGGGCTTACTTTCCTTTTAATTTGCGCCCTATACATAAGTCTTATTCAAGAATCCCGTAATTCACAAGATATAATAATTCATTGGCCTGTTGATGAAATGAGTAAATTATCCAATAAAAACATCTTACTTTTACTTAAAATAATGGATAACAACCTTATAAAGATGGTTTCTGCGGCTCCAGATTTAAGTACATCTGTAGCAACAAATTTTAACAATATTTACCGTATAACTAAGGATAAAGTTTACGTAAATAAGGAACCCAAAGATCCTCTACAAAATGTAATTAACCAACTAATGGGAGTATAAAATGATTAGAGAAACAATTGAAAAACTCCTAGCAGGTGAATTTATTTGTCAAATAACTTACCCTAACTGCTATGCAGATCTTAAAGATCCTGAAAATAGACCGAAAATAGATTCAGCGCTTGCAATTCTCAATCGTTATGTTGCTACAACAGCTAATGAAACAGTATTCTATGCTGCATGGAAAAACGTAGAAGATTATGAAAAAAATAAAATAACTAGTGAATATAATCAATTACGTAATCAATTAAGACCAATAGTTGAATTCATATTACTAGTGATGGATGCTAACTTACGTGATAACCCAATCATGAGTGGTGAAAGAATTTCAGAGGCAGATTTAAATAGTCGCATTGAAGGTAACGTAACACTTACTGAACGCGCTGCAAATATTATGCTTATCATAAATCAACGTAAAAGTAGCGAGCCTCTAGCTCAACAAATTAAAACGATGCTTGATATTATGCAAAAAATGGGCGTTATTATTGAGAATACTAAAGATTCACGTATATTTACAACCACTGGCAAAATTGAATATATATATGAAATATTGACCTTTATTGATTCTCACGAACATATATTAACGCCTGAAATTGCTCACATTGAAATACAGGAGGATTTATTTGATGAAGTCTAGTAATCAAATGACTCTTGCAAGCAACGAGGGGCAAATTAAACGATTCATTAAATATGTTAAAGATGGTGAAAATCTTATAGTAGCCGCATACAATGGCATGCTTGATGATGAATCTGTAAATCAAGAATTTGATACTTTGCACAACTTAAAAGAACAGCGTATTTTAATGTCAGCATTTGATGGATATCGTTTAAATCCTCTGCTTTCACGTTTGCTTAATTTGGCATTAAACATTGATAGAACTAGATATATTGAAGTAGGTTTTAAGTCACGATTAATCTCAATTCAACGAATTACTGAAAGCTATATTGATCATATGCGGGCAGGAGAAAATGAACTTGCTGTTGAAACTCTTGATGATCTTGAACAATTAACATTTGAAATAATATTTGATGCACAGGGTGCAATTTCTAGTTTGGCAAATAGACTCCAAACAAAATTCGGTTTTGTTCATAGTCTAAGAGACAAAATTGCTGAAAACAAATCCGCCATAAATACAGCTGGTGAACTTGTTGATAACTTAACAGCATTTAAATTTAATGACATGATGGAATATGTGCATAACTGCAATGATGATCATAAACTTTACAGCATTCTTTGCATAAATCTATTAGATGAAATAACCAAATGCCAAACAAAACTGAATTCAATTCTTACTCAATTGCGTGAAATGCAATCCGTATTTCGCAAAGAAGTTTTAAAAACAAATTTACTAAAATCATTTTGCGAAAAATATTATAAACAAAAAGGTTATCAACCAGAAAATTATGTATCCGATAAAATACCTAATGAATTATTTTTGAAAGCAGAATCTTTAAAGCTAACTGTACATGCTGATATTCAAAATGATAACCATAAACCATTACTTATAAACATAGTAAACAGCCTTAAAAACACATGTGCTCAATTAAAAATTGAAGATAAATTAATAGCTAAAGGAGATTTTAGCAATCCTCCTGAAATTCTTGTAGAAGAAACAAAATTTGAAGATATAGAAGATGATATATTTGAATTTTTTATAAATGTTGCCGAAAACCATAAACAAAGTGCTTTAGCGTATTTTAAAGAAAAACAACTTACCTATCCTGAAGCACATTGGTTATTTGCTGTTATGGCATTTTATGAAAATATGTCAGAAGAAAAAAAAGCTCTTTTCCCAAAAATAGATTATATCGGTCACAGACAATTACTTGAACAAAATATGGGAAATACCATTCTTGAAGACATCGTTATTGAGGCAAAACTAGATTAAAATGAAAAAGCTTATCTTAGAATATTCTTCAAAAAAAGCTTTCTTAGAAACTATGGCAGCATTAATGGATAATCGTACTAATATAGTAAATGGTATCCGTAAAAATACTAGTGCCTATAAATTTTTACAAGAGTTATATGGAGATGATTCCATAAATTGGAAACCTAATGATAAAGTTATCACTAAATTTTATGACGAATTTTCCAAAAGTGGATTAAGTAAAGATTTATTCAATCAACTTCAAAAATGTAGAACTCGAGAAGAAAAAGCCAGACTTATCAACAATGAAAAAGCTGACTTTTTAAATATAAGTGCTTCTTACACATTATGTTTAGTTGGGAGTGCAATAACACTTGAAAAACAGCAATTGTGCAATTTCTCAGATGTAGTTCTATGTCTAAATATAGACAGAATAATTGCAGGTATTGAGAACCTCACAACAGTTATTATTGTTGAAAATCTTGAAGCTTTACTCTATTTTTATCACAATAAATTTAACGATGATATAAAAACACAAGAATTATTAAAAGAAAAAGAAAACACATTAGTGATGTTAAGAAACTTACCACCAACTAATTGTGATAATAAGCAATCACTTAAAATTATTTATGCTAACCATCTTATAGAAGGTTTACAGCAAAAGTTTCCAAATTTACGAATTGTAGCAAATGGTGATCCTGATCCTTCTGGCTTTGATTGGATGTTTAAAATCAAAGGGGTTACAAATCTTTTACTGCCAAATTGCGAAATGATATCTAAAGAATTACTAAATCTATATGGAAAAGATTACTCAAAACAACATGAATTTAAAATAGAACTTTTCGATGATAAGCCATACAGAATAATTGCAACACTCGGAAAAGAAACCCGAAAAGCGTTTACACAAGAAAGCATAATTGCGCACAATAATAAACTAAATTTACGAATGTATTCTCTTGATTAATAAGCCATTATTACTAACAACAATGGCTTTTTTATTACTTATTTTTTGACGGTGTTTTAGGCGCTAAAATTTTTGCAACACTAGATCTTTCTATTAGATTTGGTTCAAATCGTAAGCTATTAACATCAACATTTTCATCTTTATCTTCAAGTAAAGACAACGCTAATCTCGCAGCTCGTTCACCAACCTCTTCAATAGGATACCTAATAGTTGTTAACTTAGGCTTTATGAAATTGGTAATAGGATTATCATCAAAACCAACGGCACTTATTTGAGCAGGAACTGAAATATTATTTTCCATGAGTGCACTAATTGCACCAATTGCCATTGCATCATTATAAGCAACAAATCCTGTAAATCCAGCATCTCTCATTAACAAAGCTTCAATCGCTTTATAACCACCATTTTCACTTGGAAATGCAACACTTACAAGATCTTCATTATAAGGAATTTTTGCCTTATCCAAAGCGTCTTTATAGCCATCTAAGCGTGTTTGAGCATCTGGAAAATTAGTCTCATCAGAAGCAATATAAGCAATACGTTTATGTCCGTTACCTACCAAATAACTAACAGCAGTTTCCATTCCTTGTCTAATATCAACATAAACACAACGATCTTCAAGTGAAGGAATGCATCTATTAGCAAAAACCATCGGAATAGATGGATGAGCATCAACAATATCAATAATTTCTTCATCAGTTAATGCTTTTGAGTGTATTATCAAAGCATCACAACGTCTTAATATTAATGCTTCAATACTATTCTTTTCTCGATCATGATTGTGATTACCAGACATTACAATTACATATTTATTTGCTGGTAAAATTTCATTTTCGATACCACGCATCATTTGAGCAAAAAATGGTCCACCACATAGATCACCTACAAGTACACCAATACAGTTTGAACGCTTATTAACTAAAGCCTGAGCGAAACTATTTGGCTGAAAATTTAATTCAGCCATTGCTGCTAAAACCGCCTTCTCTTTTTCTGGAGCGACATTTGCAGATTTATTAATTACGCGAGAAACAGTAGAAATTGAAACATTTGCTAACCGCGATACATCTTTTATTGTAGCCATAAATCCCCATTATTAGAATTTTTATCAAAGGTGTTTTGAGTTATATTTACGTGAAACAATGATTACACAAAACCAACGTCACTATTTGCTTATAATACCACAAAGTCTAACATTTGAATGACGTTTTATGTCAAAAAGAATTTAATATAATTTCCCTTATCTATTGATAATTCAAAATAATTTCATGAATGATAATTATTTCAGATAAATAATTATCATTACATTATACAAGACTCGTAATAATCAATTTAAATCTACATATATTTCTTAATTAATAGTCAGCATGTCTTTCAGCATCTGTTAAGAAACTTTTTTTCTTATTTCCTAAAAGATATTGATAAAGATAATCATAAAATATTACCTTCTGCACATAATTTCTTGTTTCATCAAATGGAATACTCTCAACATATGTGGCAATATCTCTTTTTATGCCATCTTTGCTTTGCCATCTGTATGCTCTATTTGGTCCTGCATTGTATGCAGCTGCAACATAGATGCGATTATCATTAAATTGCCCTAATAGTTCTTTAATATATGTAGAACCATACAAAACATTTACCTTAGGCGTTAATAATGAATTTGGTCCACTATATTTATATTGATTTTTCTTAGCAATTACAGTTGCTGTACTAGGCATGATCTGCATCAAACCTCTTGCACCAACAGGAGAAATTGCAAAAGGATTCATAATACTTTCTTGTCTTGTAATCCCTAACAAAAATGACATACTTAGATTTAAGTTTCTAGCATTATCCTTATATATATCAATAAAAGTTAATGGCAAACGTAATTTGATTGAATCCCAATCCTTTTTATAAATAGATTCCCAAACAGCTAAATCCGTGTAACCCCTTTTTGCTTCAATAGTTGCGATCATGCGTGCATCTTCAAGTGAAGCTTTAGACATTAATTCTCTCCACTCTGTTTTAACACCACGAGCATCATTAAGAAGATCCAATTCAACAAAACGAGCATATGAAGGATTATTTTTTATTAAAGTTGCACGACTTTTTGTGATTTTAATATTTGCATCATTAATTGCATAAGGTTTATTTACAGCATCTGCAGCCAAATAACCATAAAAACTTCTGACTTTTGCAAGTTCTTCATATATAGCTTTTGCTTGATTTTTTTTACCTTGTGCCATCAAAGATCTAGCAAGCCAATATCTATAATTATCAGCATCCTTGATATCCTTAGGGAGAACATTAATAAACTTTTCAACAGTTTTATAATCTTTTTGCCAAATTGCTGTACGGATACGATGTTCATATAATGGTGTAGAATTAATCTGTGCCAATTTTCTATCAACATAAGAATATGGAACATCATTCTTTTCATACAACATCGCAGAAATCATCACCCTTTCAATAGACTTTTCTTGTTTAGCTGAAATTGCGTATTTTTTCTTAAATGCTGCAAACTCAGCATATGCAGATAGTGGTTCTATTCTTGAATAACGTTTAAAAACTGTAGTAGCAACCGACTTCATATTTGTTGGGATTGAGTTATATTTTTGCGGAGAATTATATAACTTATCCAAAATAGTAACTGCATTTTTGTATTGGGTTTTCTTTAGAAGATATGAACTATTTGTGTATACTTTATTACCATTTCTAGTCCAATATGCAGAATCCAATCTTTCATATAAATCACTACTTGTTAGTACACCAAATTTACGTAATTCCGAAGCAAAATCTAAACACCCACCAGTTAAATTTGCGCCAGAAGTATATACATTACGAATATATTTCAAAGATTCAGATTTTTGTCCTGTATGGTACTTTGCTGCATACCATAGACATTGAAAACTAGGTGTATTTGGTAATTTAGGTGATATTTTTAATAAATTAGAATACTGCTTATTTTTTGCGTAAACAGAGATGTAATAAGCTTTTAATCTATTCGCTAAAACCTCATGTTTACCACTATTTATAAAGGATATTACATCAGTAATACTAGCTGACTTAGTTTGTAACAATTGATACTCTAAATAAATATTTAATGGGTAATTTTTTAATTTACTACGCATTAAACTTTTTACTGCACTTAGATCACCAATTTCGTAAGATTCTATAGCTTCAATATACAATAACCTTTGTTTCTCATACTTAGAAGCATCAGACTTTTCTGTATTAGGTATAACTTGTTTAGATAATTTTTCTTTATCTATAACACTTGAAAATGGAGGTTCAACTTCTGAACTAGCACAAGAAGATAAAAAAAATAAAAATAAGAAAACAATAAAAGAAAACGAGATAGGTTTTTTAGTCAGGAATAAATTAGAAATTTTCATATAAAACTTGCAAAAATAATTGAACACGATGTGTTGCAATATGCATAGCCTTCACTTAAGGTAAAGCACTCACAAAAACATAAGCACTATATACTTAAAAAGTCTTTTTTTCCATCAAAAAAGACTATCCATATCCACTAAAATCATATATAGAATAAACAATTAAAGTCCCCAAAAAGTCATTTATTACGTTTTGGGGATTCTTAACTTTCTTGAAAAATATTGTTTTAATAAAATTAAGATAATATATGCTATTTAATCGTCTTTTGATGATATTCCATACTTTTTAATCTTTTCAACCAACGTAGTTCTTCTCATTTGAAGAATTTCAGCCGCTCTTGCAACTACACCATCTGTTACTTCAAGTGCTTGCTTTATCATATCTATCTCAATTTGAGAAACCATATCCTTAAGATTAACACCTTCTGCCGGCAAAATACTGGTAAAAGGAGCTGCAAGTTCATCTTCTTCATCATTGCTTTCATTTTGCTCATCAGAAGCATCTGTATCTGCATATATATCTTTGTCAGAAAACATATCAAGCAAAGCTTCATTTTCAGAAATAGGGACTTGATTATCTCCGTTATCATCTTTTATTGCATATTTATATTTAGGAGGTAAATCCTTAGCATCTACGATTTCATTAGGATGAATAATAATCATTCGTTCAACTAGATTTGATAGTTCACGAACATTTCCAGACCAATCATGTTGCATCAATGATTCCATAGCACCATGTGTAAAATGTACTGAAACTTTATGATCTCTACTATACCTGTTAATAAGTTCTTGAAGCAGCAATGGTATATCATCAGATCTATCTCTTAAAGGAGGAGTTATTATAGGGAAAACATTCAATCTATAAAACAAATCTTCTCTAAATTTACCATCAACAATCATTTGTTCAAGGTTTCTATGAGTTGCAGCAATTACCCTAACATCAGCCTTAATTTGTTTATTACTACCAACTCTCTCGTAAATTCTTTCTTGTAAAACTCGCAAGAGTTTTACTTGCATCTGTAATGGCATGTCCCCAATTTCATCTAAAAATATTGTGCCACCTTCAGCTAATTCAAAACGTCCAACTCTATTAGTTATTGCACCTGTAAAAGCTCCTTTTTCGTGTCCGAAAAGCTCACTTTCTAATAATTCTCCAGGGATAGCGCCACAATTAATGGGAACAAAAGGCTTATCTTTTCGCTTACTTAATTCATGAACTGCTCTAGCTACAACCTCTTTACCAGTACCTGATTCACCTAATATTAAAACATTAGCATCTGTAGGAGCTACCTGTTCAATTAAATGTCGAACCTCTTGTATTGCATTGCCTTTGCCAACTAATAATTTAAGTAAAGTTTGTGCATTAGAACTTTTCTTTACATTTTTATGCATAGAATTAAAAGATTGACAGAATCGAAGAAGCTGTAAGAATCCCTCATAAGTTCCATCGGCACCTAATATACCGATCATATTAGGAAGTTTTGGTAAATCTTCTTTACTGTAGATTTGTGTAAAAATAAAAGGGATATTAGGATTATCCTTTAATAACTGAATTGGCGACAATTCACCAAGATCACCAGCAATTGCTAATGTTACTAAACAATCATCACTTTCCAAATAGCTTAAACAATCGGCTAATAAACCACTTTGCCATTCACAACCTAGAAAACCTACAATTGTTTCTAGTTGTTTCCTACTATCAGAATCTTTTTCTAATATAAGAATAGTTCCATCAAAATCCATATATAATACTCCGCATACATGAGTATAATAATAGATTATAAAAATAAATTAATGGAATTTTGTCAAAATTTTGACACAATCTCAAATTATTATGTGCAAAACATACTTTGCACATAAAATATTCATTGTATTTATGATGTTACAACAGGTAATTAATATAAAGATTTTAATTTTGAAATTATGGGCAGATCTGCTTTAGCCCAATCAAGTGAATCCAATTGACAACCCAATAACCAAGCACAATCAGTATGCTCACTTAAAATAGGCATTCCACAAACTAATGAACATATATAACAATGCATTGTTAAATGAAAATCTTCATAATCGTGTTCAATTTTCATTAAAAATTTTTCTATTTTAATTTCACAATTCAGTTCTTCTTTTATTTCCCTTATTACTGCTTGTTCGCCTGATTCATTATTTTCTAACTTTCCACCTGGAAATTCCCATTTACCAGCCATTGACCTGCCTGGACCACGTTGTGCACAAAAAACCTTTGAATTTTTAATAATTATCGCCGCAGCAACCTCAACAGTTTTCAAAATAAACCTCTTATAACCGAATTTAGCGTCACAAACCTAAATCTGCCAATTAATGGGACTTTTCCCATTTTTTTCTAAATATTCATTACATTTAATAAAATGTTGGCAACCGAAAAAGCCTCTATATGCGCTTAATGGACTAGGATGAACAGTTTTCAATATTAAATGTTTATTTTCATCCACACACTTGCATTTTTTCTGTGCAGGACTACCCCATAACATAAAGACTATATGATCTAAATTATCATTTATTTTCTTAATAACATGTTCAGTAAAAATATCCCATCCTATATTAGCATGACTTTGAGGGTGGCCTCTTTCAACTGTAAGTGTATTATTTAATAAAAAAACTCCCTGCTGCGCCCAAGAACTTAAGCATCCATGTTCTGGCATGATAAATTTTTCACCATATTCATTTTTTAATTCTTGAAAAATATTTCTTAATGATGGTGGATTAGGAATACCTTTATTAACAGAAAAACAAAGGCCATGAGCTTGATTAGGCCCGTGATAAGGATCCTGACCAATTATAACAACCTTTAAATTATCTAAACTTGTATACTTAAATGCATTAAACACGTCTGCAGATGGTGGATAAACTTCAACACCTAATTCTCTACGTTTGTTAACGTAAGATAGAATATCTTTAAAATAAGGTGCCTCTTTTTCTTCACCTATGAGATCATGCCAAGTAATCATTCTTTTTCCTATAAAATAAAAAATTAACTTTAATAAATTAAACAATTGACAGTTACGTATTATATAACAGCTAACATTATAAAACTTGCATATAGAAGCGTATATTAATGTGGTTCTTAATTAATATATTAACTATTTTATAAGTTCTAAATTTTATAATTAAAAATAACACAAGTACTTTGATCAAAATTTTTACATTTTTTGAACAATTCATCACGTTATTTTAAATTTTACTAGCAAAATCTCATATTTTCATGTATCCTAAACTTGAAATCGTTTGCAAGCCTTATACACAGATGATTTCGCTTCATAATAAAATAGGTAAATCATAAATTGAGAGTTTATAGAATTTTACCCCCTAGGGCATAGCGACCACCGCCTATGCCCTAAATTATTCGTATTCATACATTTTTTAGCCATTGTTCTTCAATTACTCTATTAGTTTTCTATACACATTTGATGATTGAACAGCTTTCATCACGCTGTTATAATTAATTTTAGTGAATTTAATTCTCACTTCAAAAGACAGGCACCATGACAGATATAACCATAATTCGCAATAATATTAATGATATAGATGAACAAATTCTGCAACTTCTAGCTAAGAGAAAACAACAATGTCTTGCTGTGGCAGATTTCAAATACAGAAATGCGCTACCAATAAAAGATTCCAATAGAGAAAATGAACACCTATTAGAGTTAATAAACAAAGGACAAACTTTAGGTTTATCATCTCAACTAATAGATAATATTTATGACGAAATTTTTTCAGACTCAGTCGCATTACAAATGGCGCATTTACAAACACTCATAAATACAAATGGTAACTATAAACGTAAAATTAAAGTTGCATTTTTAGGGATTGCTGGTACATATTCATATTTAGCAACTTATAAATTTTTTCACGACATTTCAGATCATATCATTGAAAGAAATTGTAATTCATTCCAAGAAATATTATGCGCCGTTGAGAATAACGAAGTTGATTGTGCATTAATGCCTATCGAAAACACATCATCTGGTTGTATCAATGAAGTATATGATTTATTGCAAGATACCACTGCTAAAATAATAGGGGAATTAACATACCCAATTGAACATTGTATTCTAGCTGCAAAAGACACTGATCAATCAAAAATCAAAAAAGTATTTGCGCATCCTCAACCACTTTCACAATGTTCTAATTGGCTTCATGACAATCTTCCTAACGCCGAACTAATCCCTTGCAGTTCATCATCTGAAGCAATGCAAAAAATTCAAGAACTAGCTAATGAAGAATCTGTTGCAATTGGTTGTGAAGAGTCTGGGAAATTGTATAATGAATTTGCAATATACAGAAATATTGCTAACCAAAAAAATAATATCACTAGATTCATTGTTATAAGTACAAACGCTGTATCGGTTCCATCTAATGTAGAAGCAAAAACATCAATTACATTCACAACAGAAAACAAACCAGGTGCACTTGTAAAAGTCTTAAAACTATTTAGTGAAAATAATATAAATATGGTAAAACTTCAATCTAGACCAAGATCTCCTCATGCAAAAAACAACTGTATTTGGGCTGAAACATTTTACATGGATATTATTGCTAATGCTGATAGTGCGCTTATGCACAAAGTTATTCGTGAATTAAAAACAGTTACAGGTGAGATTAAAATATTAGGTTGTTATCCTGTAGAATTTTCTAAATAACAATTTGATTGCGGATTA
>CAZTNG010000042.1:0-18068 GCA_964615195.1 uncultured Enterobacterales bacterium | reverse complement strand
TATTTAAAATATAGAAATATATTACACATTTTTCTTACAAAAAAGGCCTCACTAGTTCTAATGAAGCCTTAAGTAAGTGAATTATTATTATGAAAGATGCTCTTCCAACCAAACACCAACACCGTTCATAGCTTTTGGTAAATTAGCAATATCTGTACCACCAGCTTGGGCCATATCAGGTCTTCCACCACCTTTACCGCCAACTTGAATTGCAACAAAATTAACAAGTTCACCAGCCTTAACCTTAGATGTTAAATCCTTAGTTACTCCAGCAATCAAAAATATTTTGTCATTAACAACTGAGGCTAGTAAAACAATTGCACTTTGTAAGCGATTTTTCACATCATCAAGTACAACTCTCATCTCCTTTACCTCAACGCCATCTAATGTTGCAACAAGAGTATTAACACCATTTATTGATGTTACAGAATTAAGAAGATTTGAAATTGCATTCAATGCAAGTTTTTCTTTTAACAGAGAAACCTCGTGCTCTAGTTCCTTACCATGTTCCAAAACTGATTGAATCTTGGTATAAACATTAGCAGTATCACTTTTTAAAATACTTGCACAATTGTCTAATTCCGAACTCATTTGTTGAACATACAAAACAGCTGCCATGTTTGTTTTAGCTTCAATTCTTCGAACACCTGCTGCAATACCGCTATCAGACACTATCTTAAAGAATCCTATATCGCCAGTTCTGCTTACATGTGTTCCACCGCAAAGCTCACATGAAAAATCACCCATGTTAACTACACGAACTTTAGAATCATATTTCTCACCAAATAAAGCCATAGCTCCAGTTGATTTAGCTTCATCAAGGCTCATAATATTTGTAACAACTTTTAGATTATTACATATCTGAGTATTAACTAGCTTTTCAACTTCACTAATTTGGATTTCTGTTAAAGGATCTGTATGTGAAAAATCAAACCTTAAATGCTCGGTATTAACAGATGATCCCTTTTGCGCTACATGTTCACCCAAAACTTTACGAAGTGCTGCTTGAAGTAAATGTGTTGCACTATGATGTGAAGATGTTAATCTACGACTTTCGATACATACTTCAGCTTTCACAGCATCACCGACCGAGAATTCACCTAACTGAACCTTTCCAATGTGAATTGTAGCATTTCCTATTTTTTTTGTTTCAATAACATTAAAAACGCAATGAGTTCCAATTGAAATTGTACCAGTATCTCCTACCTGCCCACCACATTCAGCATAGAAAGGAGTTTTTTCCAAAACAATTACAGCTTGTTCATCGGTTGCAATTGAATCGACCTGTAAATTATCACGGAATATTGATGAAATGACTGTATTTCCACTTAATGAATCATAGCCAATAAACTCTGTATGGTTTGTGACCTTAAGCTGAGCATTATAATCAACCTCAAAATTAGAAGCTTCCTTAGCGCGCTTACGTTGTTTAGACATTTCTAATTCGAATCCATCTAAATCAATTGTGTAATTGCGATCTCTAACAACATCAGCAGTCAAATCAACAGGAAAACCATATGTATCATAAAGCTTAAATACCACTTCACCAGGTATAACTTTGCTGTTACCCAATTTGTTAAGCTCTTCAGCAAGAAGTGATAACCCTCTATCTAGGGTTTTGATAAATTGTTCCTCTTCCTTCTTTAAGGCTTTTTCAACGTTCGATTGACTAGCTCTCAATTCAGGATATGCATCACCCATAAGCGCTACTAATTCTTTAACGAGCTTATAGAAGAAAACATCATTTGCACCTAACAATCTGCCATGTCTAACTGCACGCCTAATAATTCGGCGTAATACGTAACCTCTACCTTCATTAGACGGCAAAACACCATCAGTAATAAGGAATGAACAAGAACGTATGTGATCAGCAATAACACGAAGTGACTTATTACTTAAATCATTTACTTTTAACAGTTCTGCCGTTGACTTTATTAAATTTTGAAACAAATCTATGTCATAGTTAGAATGAACACCTTGCATAATTGCAGAAATTCTTTCCAACCCCATACCTGTATCCACAGAAGGACGAGGGAGCTTATCAAAACTGCCATCTATCTTTCTATTAAATTGCATGAATACGATATTCCAAATTTCAATAAATCTATCGCCATCTTCTTCAGGGGAACCTGGAGGGCCGCCCCAAATTTGATCTCCATGATCGTAGAAAATTTCAGAACAAGGACCACATGGACCAGTGTCACCCATTTGCCAAAAATTATCTGAAGCATATGGTGCACCTTTATTGTCACCGATGCGAACAATACGCTCTGATGGAATACCTATTTCCTTATTCCAAATATCATAAGCTTCATCATCAGTGGCATATACTGTTACGGTAAGTTTTTCTTTTGGAAGCTTTAATACACCTGTGAGGAAACCCCAAGCAAATCTAATAGCATCCTTTTTAAAATAATCGCCAAAGCTGAAATTACCTAGCATTTCAAAAAATGTATGATGACGTGCGGTATAACCAACGTTATCAAGATCATTGTGCTTACCACCAGCTCGAACGCAACGTTGCGCAGTTGTAGCTCGTGTATAACCTCTAACTTCTTTGCCTAGAAACACATCTTTAAATTGATTCATTCCAGCATTAGTAAATAATAATGTTGGATCATTATTAGGTACTAATGAACTAGAACTAACAACTTGATGTCCCTGGGACTTGTAGTAATCGAGAAACGCTGAGCGTATCTCTGATGTTGTCATATACATATAAAACCTTAACTAATCTTTTGCTTGCGCAAAATAAAGTTCAATTACCATATTTTATAAACAGAAAATTATACATATACTAAATTTCGCATTTATAAAATTAATGATAATTATACCATATTGAAGCAATCAAGATATATAACAAACTCATCATCATTAGCAATATTCATTATTAACAGCTTCAAAAACCTCTGATATTGAAAAACCTCGTCTCACTAAATATGCACAAACCTTCTGCTTATCTCTAAATGATAATTTTTCAATATTTCCATAGTGTTGAATAGCTTGTTTTTTAGCTAAAGCTATCCAATCAAAATTATTACATTCTAATGTATTACAAATTAACTCTTCAGATATTCCTTTCTGTTTAAGTTGATATCGTATTTTATTTATGCCATATCCACTACCAATATAATGACGAACAACCATTTCACAATAACGCTCATTACTTATAAATCCCTTTTCTAAGTAACATTTAATCAAATTATCCACAACTTCAACATTATATTTAACAAGAAGTTTATCTCTTATTTCCTTTTCTGAATATTCCCTATTTGAAAGAAGCTTTAATACATAAGATTGAGCCCCTTTTACATCTAAATCTTTTTCATTCATAAATACTCTCATTTAAAATAATAAAGACTCCTTTTACAGAGCCTTTACATGATAAATTATTGCATTAATATTTTACAAATCATCAGGTATGTCAGCTGTAGCAAAATCTGTATCATCAGTTAAAAAACTACTAGTAGAATCAGTTGCAGTCAATGAATCGACACCAATATCAGCCACTTCAGTATAATCATCTTTGTTTCTATAAGCTTCTCTAATCAAACCTTCAATTTCTGCTGAAACACTAGCATTTTGCTCAAGATATTTCATCACATTTGTTTTACCTTGACCAATCTTTTCACCCTTATATGAGAACCAGGCTCCTGATTTAGCTATAATATTACATTTAACACCCAAATCTACTATTTCACTTTCTTTACTGATGCCCTTACCATATAAGATTTGAAATTCAGCAGTTTTGAAAGGAGGTGCAACTTTATTTTTAACAACCTTAACCTTTGTCTCATTTCCTATAAGTTCATCTCCAAGTTTTACAGGAGTACCTCTTCTAATATCAAGTCTTACTGAAGCATAATATTTTAATGCATTTCCACCTGTAGTTGTTTCAGGATTACCAAACATAACACCAATCTTCATGCGCAACTGATTTATAAAGACACACATACAATTTGCTTGATTTATACTGCCTGTTAATTTTCGTAGAGCTTGAGACATTAATCTAGCTTGCAACCCCATATGAGATTCTCCCATATCACCTTCAATTTCGGCTTTTGGAACTAGCGCTGCAACTGAATCTATTATCACAACATCAACACTACCAGACCTAACTAACATATCGCAAATATCTAGGGCTTGTTCCCCTGTATCTGGTTGAGAAACCAACAAAGAATTAACATCAACTCCTAATTTAGAAGCATATATTGGATCTAATGCATGTTCAGCATCAATAAAAGCACATGTTTTCCCTTTCTTCTGAGCTTCTGCTATTAATTCTAAAGTCAAGGTTGTCTTACCTGATGATTCAGGGCCGTAAATTTCTACAATACGTCCACACGGCAAACCTCCAATACCTAGAGCTATATCTAAAGAAAGCGAACCTGTAGATATAGATTCAATATCATTTAATCCTTTATTTTCGCCCAAACGCATTATGGAACCTTTCCCAAATTGCTTTTCAATTTGATCCATTGCTGCTTGTAAAGCTTTAGCTTTATCTGAGTTCTGATTTTTAACTACAGCCATATATTATTCTCCACTAGAATTGCTTGTAATTTGAGTATACATATTTATTTTATAATTATCAAGTATATTTTATATTCTATTTAAATCTATCATTATTTTATTCATTTCGCTTACTGCTTTTAAAACTGTTTGTAAACGCACCAAGTTTCGATCACCTTTGAATATTTCTTTACTAGTTTTTAAAACTTTACCATTGATTGCCCATGATAACCATACAGTTCCCACAGGTTTATCTTCTGTACCACCTGTTGGGCCAGCGATACCACTAACAGCAACAGCAATATTAGAATCAGAATTTAATAATGCACCTAAACTCATTTCTTTAACTGTTTCTTCACTAACAGCTCCAAATTTATTTAGTGTATCCTCTTTTACTCCTAACATTTCATGTTTTGCTTTATTTGTATAAGTAATAAAAGCTCTGTCAAACCAATTGGATGCTCCAGAAATCTCAGTCAACATGCAACTAATCATTCCACCGGTACACGATTCTGCAGTACAAACACAAAAATTATTTTTTAATAATAACTCACCAAGCCTAACAGATTCTTCATAAATACGAGCTTTTAATGTTTGAAATTCCATCACAACAACCTTATTTTAATCAATTCTTTATGGTAAACTAAGTACCATCATAAACTGAAGCTAGAATTAACTCCATTAGTAAAATACTAGGATGATATTAAGCGCTGATTTTATTTTAAAATCTCCTTAAAATTAATACACTGCACAAAATTCACTATTTTTATAAATTTATTTTGTCGTAGTGAGGCTTCTTTTAAAGTAGATACTATAGCAATAAAAGAACTAATATGACAGATTCAATAAACAATATAACTCCGATGATGCAACAATATTTTGCAATAAAAAATCAATACCCTGATACTTTGGTTTTATATAGATTAGGAGATTTTTATGAAATGTTCTTTGATGATGCCAAAAAAGCGGCAAACATTCTTGATATAACACTAACGCGAAGAGGTTCATTAAACGGAAATCCTATTCCCATGGCTGGAGTACCCTTCCATGCTATTGATAATTATTTGGCAAAACTAATAGATAAAGGTGAAAGTGCAGTAATTTGTGAACAAATAGGAGACCCATCAACATCAAAAGGACCTGTTGAAAGAAAAGTAACAAGAATTATTACCCCTGGTACTGTTACCGATGAACTTTTATTAAAGGAACGTAATGATAACTATATTGCAAGCATTGTTAGCGATCAATTCTTTTATGGGCTAAGCTACTTAAATTTAAGCAACGGTGACTTTTATTGCTTCGAATCAGAAAACTTTTCACAAATTGAAACTATTTTAAAAAGAATTAATCCTACAGAATTACTTTATGCTGAAGATATTAAAGATTTTTGCAAAATTTCAGAATACCAAGGTCTGCGACGTCGAGCTACTTGGGAATATGAATACGAAACCGATCTAAAATCTCTTTGTAAACAATTTAAAACAAAAGATTTAACAGGATTTGGGTTGAAAGATATTTCGCTAGGAATATGTGCAGCAGGTGCACTCCTAAATTATGTAAAGGAAACTCAAAAAACATCACTAACTCATATAACAAGTATAAGACAAGAAATTAGAGAATCATATTTAAACATTGACGCAAACACACAAAAAAATCTAGAAATTGTTGAAAACCTACAAGGAAATACAGAATATACTCTTGCACAAATACTTGATCATTGCGTAACACCTATGGGTTCAAGATTGCTTAAAAGGCAATTGCTTCACCCAAGTAAAAATATTGAAGATATTAAATATAAACAATCTTTAATTCAAGAAATTATAGATCTAAATGATATCGATGAATTAACATTATTAATGCGCGAAGGCGGTGACTTAGAAAGAATTGCTGCAAGACTTGCTCTTCAAAATGTTAGGCCAAGAGATTTATGCAAAATAAGAAGCACTCTAAGAATGGTTCCTAATTTAAAAAATTTCCTAGATACAACTTCACTTAACTTAAAAGAATATGGAAATACATTAAGTTGCATACCAGAACTAGAAGAATTACTATCTAAAGCTATTCAAGAAAATCCACCTATTGTGATTCGAGAAGGTGGAGTTATAGCTCATGGTTACAATATGGAACTAGATGAATTAAGATCACTTGCATCAGGAACCATGGATTTTCTTCAAGACATTGAAAAAAGAGAAAAAGATAGAACAGGAATATCTTCATTACATGTTGATTACAATAGAGTCCATGGTTTTTATATAGAAGTAACAAAAGCAAATTCTGAATCAGTTCCTAGTGATTATATACGAAGACAAACACTGAAAAACTCTGAAAGATATATTACATCTGAGTTAAAAGAATATGAAGAGAAAGCTTTAAGTGCACAAAGCAAAGCGCTTTCCTTAGAAAAAAGATTATACGAGGCTATCCTAAAAAAAATTTCTTGTTATATCTTAGATTTAACAAAATTAGCTCAAGCACTGTCAAATCTAGACATGTTAACGTCATTTGCGTTTGTTGCAAAAACCAATAATTATGTATGTCCTAATTTCACGAATGATGCAGAATTGAAAATTACTAATGGTAGACACCCTGTAATTGAAAACGTTACTAGAGACCCTTTTATTGCAAATAGTATCGAAATGAATGCTTCTAAAAAAATGTTACTTATCACAGGCCCAAACATGGGTGGTAAATCTACCTATATGCGACAATGTGCATTAATTGTAATTATGGCTTACGCTGGTTCTTTTGTACCAGCTGACATGGCAATTATTCCTAATTTAGATAATGTTTTTACAAGAATTGGGGCAAGCGACGATTTGGCATCAGGAAGATCCACTTTCATGGTTGAAATGACTGAAACATCAACTATATTACATAATGCAACATCAAAAAGTTTAATATTAATGGATGAAATTGGAAGAGGAACAAGCACAAAAGACGGAATGTCGCTTGCTTGGGCTGTAGCAGAAAATCTTGCAACTGAAACAAATGCTTTTACATTATTTTCAACTCACTATTTCGAATTAACAAAACTTTCTGATTACTGTTCTAATATAAGTAATGTTCACTTCGGCGCAGTAAAAAATGGTGAATCAATAATATTTTTACATAACGTTTCTGAAGGTATCGCTGAAAGTTCTTACGGACTTGAAGTAGCTAGTTTAGCTGGTGTTCCATTGAAAGTAATATCTTTAGCAAGGAGAAGAATGAATGAATTGTCAAAGTGTGACAATATCTCATCTAATGATATTCAAGAACAACAAGAAAAAAACGTTACAAATAACTATAATCAAATGAAGCATTTCATACAGGAAATAACCAATATTAAACCTGACAACCTAAGTGCAAGAGAAGCTTTAAATATAATTTATGAACTAACCGAAAAAGCATCTTTATTTGACTAACGTTTTGGTAAATACTTTAAAGGATTTACGGACTCACCTCTGTATCTAATTTCAAAATGTAACCGTACAGAATTAGCTTCAGTATCTCCCATTCTTGCTATTCCTTGTCCCTGTTTTACGTTTTGACCTTCATTGACTAAAATGTCATCATTATGTGCATACGCAGATAGAAAATCGTTATTATGGTTAATAATAATTAGATTACCATAACCTCTAAGCGCATTCCCAGCATATACAATTTTCCCATCAGCTGCACTTTTAACAACACTACCTCTTTGGCCACCGATGTCAATACCTTTATTTCCGTGCTCACCCACTGAAAATGGGGCAACAACTTTACCCATAAACGGCCACTGCCATTTAATTTTTTTATTATTACTGAAGGATACTTTGTCATCACTTTGAGCTACAACATTATTTCTTTTTGGGGTTTCAATTATTTTTTTGTCATTTTGATCATTTTTTACAGCTGTTGCAACATCCTTGTTATTTATAGACAATTTCTTTCCAACTATGGCTGGTGCTGAATTATTAACAGTAGTTGTTTCAACATTTGTTTTGCTTATGCTAATTTGGTTATTTCCCTTACCTACAATTAATAATTGTCCAACTTCTATTCTATAATTACGATCTATATCATTCCATTTAACCAACTGATTTGTTGATATACCAAATCTACGTGATAAACTGAAAATTGTATCTTTTGCAACAACCCTATATGTTTTCACTTCAGATTTATTGGGATTTAAAATTAATTTTTGGCCTACAGTTATTTTATAAGGTTTATTTAGACTATTAATTTTAACCAATGTTTGAAAATCAATATTATTATCAAATGAAATTGAATATGCTGTATCACCACGTTTGACAATATAAAAACTATTATTACTTGAATTACGTTTATTTTGGGCATCTAATTGTGATGATTTATTTAGATTTTTTTCGGTAGATGAATGTAATTTTGTTAATTGATAAGGTTTATCGTATGGGCGCGCTGAAGTAGCACACCCAGATAAAAAACATATCATAGAGAATGCAACAACAATCAATTTACACACATTTGTCAAAACAGTCATTAAACTACTCAAGCCTTATTTTTGCAAATAATACCACATAAGTACTATAGAAATAACTAACAAACACACCCATCCTATTATATCAATATATTTGCGAATCTTTTTTTCCATTGATTCGCCACCCAACTTTATAAGATAAGCTATTAGAAAGAAACGCAAACCCCTTCCTAAAAAAGATACAATTACAAAATAAATTATTGATAATTGTCCAGCAGATCCAATTTCAATAACTTGTTGAGATGCAATTAAACCACAGCAAATAGCAACAATTTTATATGGTAATGGTGTAAATGAACCAACTATTATAAACAAAATTCCATATTCCGTTAATAATTCACATACTTTAGTTACACTATCAGTATAATTAAGTTCAACAAAAAGATCCTTTAAATATGGATCGTATAAAAAATAACCTAAATAATAACCTACTATTGCTCCTAAAACTGATGCTACAGTTGCATACAAAGCAAATAACAAAGATTTTTTTGTATTTGCCAAGCACATCGGAGCTAAAATCACATCAACAGGAATTGGCCAAAATATTGATTCAATAAAACTGTTAATAACTAAAAATAGTGGTGCTAACCTGTGCTCTGACAATTTAATACACAGATCATAAATTTTTGTAAATACTTTCATTAAATTCTTCCTACCCAAGAACATAAATCATCCATAACATTATATGAAGTTAAATCAATATGAAGAGGAGTTAGTGAAACAAAACCATTTGCAACAGCCCAAAAATCAGTATTCTCGCTGTTATCCAAAACATCACCTTGAGGCCCAACCCAATATATGGACTCACCTCTTAGATCTTTACTTGGTACTACAATTTCGGAAGAATATCTTCTCCCCAACTTTGTAACAAGTACCCCCTTTATTTCGTCAAGTGGTAGATCTGGAACATTAACATTAATAATTTGATTTTCAGGAATTGGACATACATGAATTGAATTTAACAGCTTTAATGCATAATGAGCAGCTGTTTTATAATTTTTATGTCCACAAAGTGATATAGCAAGAGCTGGCAAACCTAGATTTCTACCTTCCATTGCAGCAGCAACTGTACCAGAATAAATTACATCATCACCTAAATTAGGTCCCAAGTTTATACCAGACAATACAATTTTTGGTTTTGGCTTCAACAACTGATTAATAGCCAAATACACACTATCTGTAGGAGTTCCCTTTACAGCAATAAAGTTTTGCCTATTTATTTTTTGTACTCTTAATGGATTATCTAAAGTTAACGAATGGCTCGCTGCACTTTGATTTCTATCTGGTGCTACAACCCAAGTATCAGGATAATATTCAGATATAACATCGTATAGTGTTTCTATACCTTCTGCGTAAACTCCATCATCATTACTGATTAACACTCTAAATGAATTATTCATGTTTTTTTTCTATTAAAGCGACAGCTTCCACAGCAATACCTTCCTTTCTACCAACAAACCCCAATTTCTCAGTAGTGGTAGCTTTTACATTTACACAATTCAAATTAATTTGTAAATCACTGGCGATATTTTTGCATATAGAAGCTTGATATGGCGATATTTTCGGAACTTGAGCTAATACGGTAACGTCAACATTAACAATGTTATAGCCTAACTCAAAAACTCTTTTTACTGTGTCACGTAGTAGGATGCGACTATCAATATTTAAGAACTTGTCATCATTATCAGGATACAACCTACCAATATCCCCCAAAGCAGCTGCTCCAAGTAATGCGTCAGCCAAAGCGTGTAGCAAAACATCACCATCAGAATGAGCGATTAATCCATATTCTGATTCAATTTTCACTCCACCAAGTATAATAGGACCAACTCCACCAAACTTATGAACATCAAATCCATGACCAATTCTAATCATTCTATTTTACCTACGAAAAATTGTTTTTAATAAATAGCTCAGCTAATTTTATATCTAAAGGTTCTGTTATTTTTATATTGACTGGCGAACTTAATATAAGCTTTGGATGATACCCCATATATTCCATAGCAGAAGCTTCATCAGTAACTAATATTCCATTAGCAATTGATTTACTATAAGCGTCAATAAGAAGAGTTCGTTTAAATAATTGAGGAGTTAACGCGTGAAATAAATTAGCTCTGGATATTGTTTCTAAAATATTACAATCATCATTAGCTCTTTTCATTGTATCACAAACTCTTCTAGCTAGAATTCCACCATTATCGTCCATCGATGTAGAAATTAATTTATTTATATCTTCTATGTTTACACATGGCCTAGCTGCATCATGAATAAGAACAAATTCTGTCTTTGCTGCTTTAATGCCATTTAAAACACTATCTGAACGTTCGGCTCCACCATGAACAGAAATAACATTTGATTTAAATTTTAATTCTTCGAAATAATCATCGTTTTCACCAATTACGACAAAAATATTGCCCAAATTTTTTATTTGAAGAATTTTTTCAATAGTATGCTCAATAATAGTCTTGCCACATAATTTTAAATATTGCTTTGGTACTGAACAATTCATTCTTTTACCAACGCCAGCAGCAGGTATAACAACATCAATCATTTTCATTTATGTCACCTGAACTACCAAAAACTCTATAAAATTTTTCATCGGGTTTTATCATGCCCAAATTTGACCTAGCAAGATCTTCAATAACTTCATAATTATTATTACTTAAATTTATAATATCTTCTTCAACCATTTCATTGCGTTGCACCAATCTCTGTGTGTTTTTCTTAGCAATTTCTAAATCAACAATACTCTTGGTATAACTATTGAAACAATTAACGCCATTAACAGCTACATAAGACTGATAAGATAAAATAATAATAAGTAAAAAATATATAAATCGCATGAAAAATAATCCAAAACAACCACGTTAATTATAATCTATATTATTGATAATTTAGAAAAAAAATAAAAAAAAGGAGAAAATAATTTTCTCCTTTTTATATTTAGCTAATATATTCTAAAAAAGAATTATTATTGACCCTTTACAGCCTTGCGACCAGCATATGGAGCCTTTGCAGAACCTAATTCTTCTTCAATACGGATTAACTGGTTGTATTTAGCCATACGATCTGAACGACTTAAAGAACCAGTCTTAATCTGACCAGCTGCTGTACCAACTGCAATATCAGCAATTGTACAATCTTCGGTTTCACCTGAACGGTGAGAAATTACAGCTGTGTAACCAGCCTTGTGAGCCATCTGAATTGCATCAAGAGTTTCTGATAAAGAACCAATCTGATTAACCTTGATTAGAATTGAGTTAGCAACACCCTTTTCAATACCTTCCTTCAAAATAGAAGGATTAGTTACAAATAAATCATCACCAACTAATTGGCAAGTATTTCCAATCTTATCAGTTAAGTACTTCCAACCAGCCCAATCGCCTTCAGCCTGACCATCTTCGATTGAAATAATAGGGTACTGCTTACAAAGATCAGCTAAGAAATCAGCCAATTCGTTAGATGTTAAATCCTTACCTTCAGCTTTCATTTCATACATATTCTTTTCAGAATTATAGAATTCAGAAGAAGCACAGTCCATAGCAAGTGTAACGTCCTTGCCAAATTCATAACCAGCATTTTCAACAGCTTCTTTAATAGCAGCCATTGCAGCAGCAGTAGAACCTAATCTTGGAGCATAACCACCTTCATCACCAACAGTAGTAGTCTGACCCTTAGCTTTTAATACTTTAGCTAGGCAATGGAAAACTTCAGCACCCATACGGATTGCTTCTTTAACAGTCTTTGCGCCTACTGGTTGAATCATGAATTCTTGCATATCCATAGACCATGCAGCATGAGCACCACCGTTAATGATGTTCATCATAGGTAAAGGCATTGAATAAACACCTGAAGTTCCATTTAAATCAGCAATATGAGCATATAAAGGAACATTCTTAGCTAAAGCGCCAGCCTTAGCAACAGCTAAAGAAATAGCTAAAATTGAGTTTGCACCCAAATTCTTCTTAAATGGAGTACCATCTAAATCTAACATAACTTTATCAATTGCGCGCTGTTCAGTTGGATCCATACCAACAATTGCAGGTCCAAGAATTTCATTTACATTCTTAACTGCTTTTTCAACGCCCTTACCACCAAAACGAGACTTATCACCATCACGTAATTCTAAAGCTTCACGAACACCAGTTGAAGCTCCAGATGGAACTGCTGCGCGGCCCATTGCACCGTTATCTAAATATACATCAGCTTCTACAGTTGGATTCCCGCGTGAATCGATTATTTCACGACCAATAACCTTAACGATCTTAGACATTTATAAATCCTCATGGATAATAATTTACTGCCAACATGGCAGTATGAAAAACATTTGGTACGCTATAATTATGTTAACAACAAACTAATGCTATTAGAACAAAAAACGTATCTAAGTATGGCAATTATACTTTGCTTTGCATAAAAAAACAATAAAGAGCACACTTCACTAGCATGACTACCCTTATTTAAAGATTCTTAAATTAAAAAAGGAGCAAACGCTCCTTTTTTTTACAACAAATTATCTAGTTTTTTGATAAGTTACTGCAGCCTTTATAAAACCTGAAAATAACGGATGGCCATCACGAGGAGTTGATGTAAATTCAGGATGGAACTGAACAGCAACAAACCAAGGATGATTAGGATTTTCTATAATTTCAACAAGTTTCCTATCAGCACTTAACCCTGTAATTTTTAAACCTGCCTCCTTAATTCTAGGAAGTAAATTATTATTAACTTCGTAACGATGACGGTGACGTTCAAATATCTCTGGTTTCGCGTACATTTCTCTAACCTTTGAACCTTCAGACAAATGGCATAACTGAGAACCTAATCTCATTGTTCCACCTAGATCAGAAGTTTCATTGCGAACTTCCTTTCCGCCTTCATCATTAACCCATTCTGTTATCAAACCAATAACTGGGTATGGAGTGTTTTTATCAAACTCTGTAGAATTTGCATCCTGCATTCCAACAACATTTCTTGCGTACTCAATCATCGCTACTTGCATACCAAGACAAATTCCTAAATACGGTATGTTATTTTCACGAGCATATTTGGCTGCAGTAATTTTTCCCTCAATACCACGATTGCCAAATCCACCAGGAACTAGTATTGCATCTAACCCTTCTAATAACTCAATTCCCTTATTCTCTATATCTTGAGAATCGATATATTTGATTGTCACATTAACATGATTCTTTAAACCGCCATGTTTTAAAGCTTCATTAACAGATTTATAAGCATCAGGCAACTGAACATACTTACCAACCATACCTATTACAACTTCACCTTCACTATTTGCTTGTTGGTAAATAACCTGTTCCCATTCAGACAAATCAGCTTCTTCGGCATTAATATTAAATCTATCGCAAATTAACTGATCCAATCCTTGATTCTTTAATAGAGCAGGAATTTTATAAATTGAATCAACATCTCTTAATGAAATAACAGCTTTTTCACTTACGTTACAGAATAAAGCGATCTTAGTTTTTTCGTTATTTGGGATATTAATATCTGAACGACAAACTAAAACATCAGGCTGAATACCAATACTTAATAACTCTTTTACAGAATGCTGAGTCGGTTTTGTTTTAACTTCACCTGATGTTTTCAAATAAGGAACTAATGTAAGGTGCATAAAAATTGCATTTTGACGACCAATATTAACAGCTAATTGACGTATAGCTTCTAAGAAAGGTAATGATTCTATATCACCAACAGTTCCACCAATTTCAACAATGGCTATATCATGTCCTGCGCCGCCCGCAATTATATTTTCCTTAATTGCATTTGTAATATGTGGAATTACTTGAATTGTTGCACCTAAATAATCACCACGACGTTCTTTTCTTATTACATCAGAATAAATGCGTCCTGTAGTAAAATTATTATTTTTAGTCATTTTGGTACGAATAAAACGTTCATAATGACCTAAATCCAAATCTGTTTCAGCACCATCTTCTGTTACGAATACTTCACCATGCTGAATAGGACTCATTGTACCTGGATCCACATTAATATATGGATCAAGCTTAAGCATGGTTACATTGATACCACGAGCTTCTAGGACTGCAGCAAGAGATGCCGCAGCAATACCTTTACCTAAAGATGAAACAACGCCACCAGTAACGAATATAAATTTAGTTGCCATACGATCTGAATACCATCAAAATAAAAACAGCATATATGAAAATATTTTCACAATGCTGTCTCTAGAAAATTAATTATTGGTTCCGCATTTTAACAGAAACATAAGTTTATGACAAAAATATTTTAATCATCCCTAGTTGAAAGCAGACGCATTTATTCTACAAAATTACAACCTCTTAGCTAAAAGCACATCAGGAAGTTGATTTAATTTTGATAACATTCTTGTCAAATCATCGATATTGTAAGCTTCCATATCAATATCAATCTTAGCTATTTGTTCATACATATTTGAACGTGAACGTACCCCAATTACATTAATTTTTTCATTAGCTATAACGGTAGTTATGTCTCTTAACAATCCAGATCTATCATTAGCAATAATGTTTACTGTTAAACTAAACCCTGTTGAATAGTTATTGCCCCATTGAGCCTCAACTAAACGTTCAGGTGAAGTCTTGGATAACATTTTTATTTTGTTGCAATCACTTCTATGTACTGACACACCTCTTCCTTGGGTAATAAAACCAACGATATCATCTCCAGGTATCGGATGACAACATCTAGCCATATGTGTAACTAAATTGCCTACTCCATTTACTACTACCAAGCTATCTTTTGGCTCTTTTCTTGTGTTTGCTATACGTGCGATATTTTTCTGTGCAATATTTTCAATTATTTGTTTATCTGAATCTTGTGTCTTATAATTATTTACACATTCCTCAAGAAAATTAACTATTTGATTAATTCTAATATCACCAGAACCAATACCAGAAAAGATATCATTATGATCTTTTGCATTATATCTATGCAAAATATCTTTAACTAAAGAAGGTAATTGTTCCTTTGTTATTTCTAAACCATGGTGTTCAATTTCTTTCTCAAGCATTTCTCTGCCTGCTTGGATATTTTTATCTTTATTTAACTTTCTAAACCAAGATGCAATTTTGGCTCTTGCCTTGCTTGTCCTAATAAAACCATTATTAGGATTTAACCAATCTCTACTAGGATTAGGCTCCTTTTGAGTTAATAATTCTACTTGATCTCCAGTTTGAAGCTGATACGTAAATGGCACAATACGACCATCTACTTTTGCACCAATACAGCGATGACCAACCATGCTATGGATTTGATATGCAAAATCAAGAGGAGTTGCACCAACAGGCAAATCTACCACATCACCCTTAGGGGTAAAAACATATACCCTATCTTCAAAAACTTGATTTTTAAACTCTTCAACAATAGTTCCTGATTCTACCATATCCTCTTGCCATGCAAGTAACTTACGTAGCCAGGCAATTCTTTCTTCGTAAGCTGCATCGACACCAGAATTAGGACCTTCCTTATATTTCCAATGTGCTGCGACCCCGAGTTCTGCATTATTATGCATTTGCTCTGTACGAATTTGAATTTCAACTGTTTTACCTAAAGGACCTAAAACCACTGTATGAATTGATTGATACCCATTAGGTTTAGGATTAGCAATATAGTCATCAAATTCTCTTGGTATATGATGATACAATGTATGAACTACACCTAAAGCAGCATAACAATCTTGTAATCTATTTACAATAACACGTACAGCTCTAACATCATAAAGATCTGAAAAATCCAAATGCTTCTTCTGCATTTTTCGCCAAATACTATAAATATGCTTTGGTCGCCCATATACGTCAGCAGAAATCCCTTCATTTGATAATTTTTTCTTTAAATCATCTACGAAATCATTGATATAATTTTCTCTATCAATGCGCTTTTCATCTAATAAATGGGCAATCTGTTTATATATATCCGGATGCAAATATCTAAAAGATAAATCTTCTAACTCCCACTTCAATTGACCAATACCTAATCTATTAGCAAGTGGGGCATATATATTTGAAATTTCTTTTGCTACTAAAACTCTTGTTTCTTCATCAGAATTTTTAACTTCTCTTAGAGCTGCTATTCTCTCTGACAACTTTATTACTACCGCCCTTACATCTTCAACCATAGCCAATAGCATTCTTCTAACAGTATCTATCTGTCCATCACTAACTCTATTAGTGGAAAGATTTTGTAAAAACCTAATAGCTTCCATATCTTTCACACCGTGCAATAAATGAGCTATCTTTTCACCAAAATCTTGTTTTGATTGTTCTATAGTAAAGTAATTTTCTTCTAAATGAGGATATAAAATTGCGGCTTTAAACGTATCTAAATCCATGTGAAGTGTAATGAGTATACCTATCATTTCAGCTGCACGTTTTGTTAACCTATTACTATTTTCCGTAGATTCAGGAATATGATCATGGCAATAAGCAAATACTGAAGATATTTCCTCAATGTCTTTTTCTTTCAATGGTAAAGACTTTTTCCACATTTCTAGATCAAAATTTTCTGTTACATGAGTAGTACGGACAGCAACCATTTTATTTCTCTATAATCACTATTATGTTCATGTATTATATACTTTCGATAATCAATTTGTTGACAAAAAGTCAAATTAAAATTCAATATTGAGATAATTTTTTATAAAAAAAATATTCCATGAATGAAATAATTTCTATTTAATAGCTTTCATTATTATGAATGAATAAATTTAGAATAAAAAACTAGTAAATTTAATATTATAACAACAAGAAAAGATTTTAAAACACATACACACTCATAAAGATTGAGCATGTTTTAGTAAAAACACATCGTAATTTATTTTCATCAAATTATTCTAAATAATTAACATTCACAAATAGAATTTTTTGTTTTTTACCTTATTTTTATTACATATTTAATTAAAGATAAAATATCTTCTTAGTTTCTTGAAAATATGCAGTGGTTGAAAAGGGGAAATAATCTATTATCTTAAATATAACAAAAATCATCCCCTTTATTGAAAATACTTATGTATTTACTTTTTAACTCTTGATAATGAGAAGATTGTTTCCACATGCAACGACCA
>CAZTNG010000041.1:0-19298 GCA_964615195.1 uncultured Enterobacterales bacterium | reverse complement strand
AAAAGTAGCATAAATAAAGGCTTTATCGTGCACTGCTTTTTAAATTTTACCCACACATGTGCACGAAGAGCCTTTTTTTAGCATAAATAAAGAATTTTAAGATTACTTAAATTTAACTATAAAACAATCTTAATTATATAATTAAGGAACAAACTTTAGCTCTATTTGTTAGTTACTTTCATATGTTTACGCACAGCTAAAGTTGTACGTGAAATACAAATTCTTCTACCACGCTCATTCGTAATTTCCACATTCCAAACTTGAGTAGTTGCTCCTATATGCAAAGGAGTAGCCTTAGCAAAAACTTCACCAGAACGCATAGATGACAAATGATTAGCATTAATCTCTAGGCCTAAACAAGAATAGCCTGCCGCACAAGCCATATTACCAGCGACAGACGCTAGAGTTTCAGCTAACACAACAGAAGCCCCTCCATGAAGCATTCCAAATGGTTGCTTTGTTGCATTTACTACTGGCATTGAGGCTTCCATGTAATCATCACCAAAACTTGTAAATTTAATGCCAATATGTTCAAGCATACAATCCTTACATAGTGCATTTAATGATTCTAACGTAAAATTTTTTTGCCAAATTGCCATACGTATTCCTTGTTAATATTTTTATTGCAGAACTAAATATATAATTAAAAATTAAACCTGCCAATACTTACTTAAAAATACTAACAGTTTCTTATTGTATTAATTTAAATTAATGTTCTTCGTTTTCTGTACGTTGGTGATCTTTTTTCTCCGCAACTTGGAGCTTGTTCTTTATAAGAGCATCAATAAGTGCAGCATTGCTACGTCCATGAGATGAAACGGCTCCCATTGTGGAAACGCGTACATTTTTTTGTACCTCAATTTCTGGATGTTCATCATCCTCTGGTGGTATAAAAACACCACCATTAGCAACATTTTCATTAGCCTCTTCTATAACAGCTTCCAATTCTTCAAGTAACTTTTTAAGAATGGCGGTAGTAACAGGCTTAGAAGCAATGCTTACCATACCAACCTTACGACACTTGATTCTTTCTTCATCAGAACTATTTGCTGTTAATGCAACTATTGGTAATGGAGCAATTTCCGTCATGATATGTTTTGTCGCTTCAACGCCATCCATAACAGGCATATGCAAATCCATTAGTATTAAATCTGGTTGCTTTTGTTTAACAGCATCTATTGCCTCAACACCATTACTTGCTAAATTAACGCTATGACCTAACTTTTCAAGCATAGTCTTAATTACAAATTGGTTAATTTGCGAATCTTCAACTAATAAAATATTGTAATGACGTTCCTTATGTACAACAGATTTACGAATAGCTTTTTCACCAATTAATGGTGTTGAAGGAACTTTACATGGTATTTCAAACCAAAATGTCGAGCCCTTACCTAAAACACTCTTAATACCAATTTTTCCACCCATATGTTCTACAAGGCGTTTACATATTGCAAGTCCTAAACCTGTACCACCATATTTGCGTGAAATTGAACCATCCAATTGAACAAATGGTTTAAATAAATCTTCTAAATGTTCACTCGGAATACCAGTTCCGGTATCAGTAACTGAAAACTTAAGTCTATTTTGGAAGCGCTCTGCCATAATTTTAACACTACCAACTGAAGTAAACTTAATGGCATTATTTATAAGGTTGAATAAAATTTGTGATAAACGATGCTGATCTCCAACTATCATGCGTGGGAAATTATCCTTTACAGGTACTAACATTAACTTAATACCCTTTGCATCTGATTTTTCTTGCATCTGGACTATTGCAGATTGTAAGGTGAATTGAATATCAAAACTGATATTTTCAAGCACCATAGCCTGGGATTCTATACGAGAAAGATCTAAAACATCATGCAAGATTGTTTGTAATAAGGATGCACTTTGAGAAACATGCTTGATATAACTACGTTGAGTATCATCAATATCTGTTTGTTCAAGTAAATCAAGCATACCCAATATTGCTTGTAGTGGAGTTTTTATTTCATGAGACATTACAGCTAAATATTCACTTTTTGAACGATTAGCTATTTCAGCTGCATCTTTTGCACTTTGCAGATCTAAAGTTTGCTGATGTTCCTTAGTAATATCATAAACAGTACCTCTATAACCTAAATACTGTCCTTCCGCATCATAATAAGGCTCACCACTAATGCATACCCATACTTTTTTACCATTGAAATCAATGGGAGCTTCCACCTCATTAATGATTTCATGTCGTTCTATTGAACCAAAAAAACTATCCCAAAAAGCAGGAGTTTCCTTTATATGTTCTTTATCTAAAATATCTTGAAAATTCTTACCTATAACCTCAGAATAATCTGGCATATTATAGGTAACCCATGAGCTACGATGTACACTCACATCTTGCACTGCAATAAAATTATGGTTAACATCAGTTGACCAAAAAACTTCATTTGATAAACTTCTAAAGGCTTTTAACTTATTCTGATACTCTATAAGCTCATGCGTTCTTGCCGTCACAGCATCTTCTAATTGCGTACGGTACTCAATACTAACTAAAGCTTGAGCTAAAAATGGTTGAAAAAGTTTTACTTCTTCTCTACTTACTAAAGTTAACGATAAAGGAACATGATGTGTACACACAAATAATAATTGCGAATCCTGCAAAATAAGAGGAATTAGCATTACACTGCGAGTAATTTGTTTAAACTCAAAACTATCACTTTCAAATCCTAAGGCAATAGATGGATCATTTAATACAATTATTTCATCTTTAAATGCTCGTTCAAGTTCACCTTTATTTTGCCAATTAAATGATTTTAATGCAGGATGTGACGCATAAATTGTAGTGATACAATCTACGTTATCTAAATTACGAGATAACAAAGCAACATGTTCAAAATCAACAATATGCTTCATTACACCTATTAATAGAGCATAGTTCTTTTCAGGTTCAGCAACTACAGATAATTCCTTAAATACAGTAAATAATTTATCACGACTGTATCGTGCTAAGCTTTCTCTATCTCTAGCAAACTCTGCTTCTAAACGAGCACGACGTAATTGCGCCTCAAGATTTTTTATACGTAGCTCAAGGTCATTCATTATCAACAAACTCCACTGTATCCATAAAAGTAACTGTTGAAACCGTATAGTTACCTAAAATAAAGGTGTCAGTAATATCCTTACCTATTTCTCCTGCAGCAGAATATACTAAAAATTGCCTATCGTTATTGATTCTAGATCTAACCCTATCAACTACAAAACTTTTAAAATATTGGGCATTATCACCAAAGCAAAAAGATTCACACATTATGTGCAATTGAGCTATTACGCGCCTATTATGCTTAAGCTTGCGTGACATAAAACTATCATTAAGCTCATTATTATCATCTTTCATTAAATGAACAATATCATTTAACTTCCAATAATAATGCGTTACTAATCCTCGATTTTCAGATACAGAAACAAGTACCGAAACATTATACTTAACATCACTTGTAATCGTATTTTCTGATTTTCCCACGAAATATTTAACTTTAAATTTTTCAAGGAGAGCATTCATTTGCTCAACACTCATTTCGGTGCAGTCGACACCTAACCACCTAAAAAATAAATCTGCAGCTGGTTGGTTATTCATTTCTTCTATTACAGTTCCGTTTACACGTGTAATCTTTGCACTAAAACCTGTACTTTCGCTAGTTGAATGGTTTTCTATCGTTACATCACACTGAATATATAGAAAACTCATAATGTAAATACTTTTACCAATCATAGACTTATCTTGAGTAAAAATTTTTGCATCACCATCTGCAATTTCCATTAAACCACCAATCACCGCCGTTGATAGTCCTAATACAGCTTGGAAAGGTTTTTTAAAGATGCCAATTGAATTTTGTGTACTATGAACAATAATTAAATTAGGCATTACTCCAGGACGTCCCGCATTTACTGCAGAATCTCTAATTACATTAGAAAGGTTTAAATCACTTTCATTTGTAAAACTACACATAGCATTACCAAAAGATGCTATTTCATCGTAAAAAGCCATCACAAATACAGCAGAATCATTTACATCTATTATTGAGCCTCGTACAGCGAATGAATGTTTATGTCCTACCGTTTTTTCTGCAAAACCTAATATATTTGTATCGTCAAAAGCACCATATTGTGTACATGCACCAGAAAATTTAGCATTAGGGAAATTTTTTAGGCACGCTAAACGAAGCTTCTCAGGATCCATATTGCTTGAAAAGTAAAATTGCAAAAAATTCGGCTCTTTCAAGTTTTTTTGCAATAAACAATTTTTTAAATCATTTATCGCTTTCTCTTCATCACTTTGCTTAACACTAGCTGTAAATATTTGCATACTTTACATTTCCTCGGCTACAAAGCATTAGCATCTAAATTCTGTAGTTCAATAATAGTATCACCTAAAACCACAATTAACTTTTCAATATCATCTGCCATGCTTGTTACTGACATTTTATTTTTACAACTAGCATCAATAGCTTTTGCTAAAACTAAAGCATCAGTAGCACCATATGTTGCACTAACTGATTTTAAAGTATGTGATTCAAGAGCAATTGCTGCAAAATCATTTTCCTTTAAGGCATTCTTTAGTTTTGTAATTGTATTATTTGTATCTTCTATATAAATAGAAATTAATGAAGCCAATACTTCAGGACCTAACTCTTCTATTAAGCCTGCTAGTACTTTTTTATCGATCAGCATTTTATTTATCCCTCAATATTTGTACTTTATTATTTTTTATTACAGCTTAAATTTCATTATTAACAATATACTGTAACTTTATATTATCATTAAGTTTTAACTTACATGTATCTTATAAATCACACTTTTCACACAAAAATAGAAACCTTTGTTATTTATGTAAAATATTACACTTTATGCTTGTAAAACAAATGTTTACTTAACTTTTAATTAATGAATAACCTGAATTTTTAGCAATCAATCCTTCCTTTTGCCATTTATCTAATTTGCGATATACAGTGCTAGAATTAACCTTTAAAGCAGATGCCGCTTTTGTTACAGAGCCATCACATACTGAAATTGCAGCTAAAATATAATTTTTTTCCATTTCTTCTAGACTTACAATATCCGTTAGCGTATTCAGTTCTAATGTCTTAGAAGAACTTTTTTTACTATCTTCAACATCAGATATGTTATCAACTTTTGCCGTAGTTGCTTCACCGCCGAAGGATCTCAATTCCTTTTCTTGAGGAAGCATTGCTCTAGTTAACAATTTTCCATCATAAAAAACTACAGCTCTATGAATAATATTCTGTAGCTGTCTTACATTTCCTGGCCAAGAATAATGTATTAAAAATTCTTCTGCATCAGTAGCTATTCCCTTGAAATGTTTATTTTCCTCTTTGCCATAATGTTGTAAAAACTTTTGAGCTATTAAAATAACGTCTCTATCTCTTTCACGCAAAGGTGGTAAATGAATTGGTATAACAAACAACCTATAAAATAAATCCTCACGAAAGCGACCTTCCTTTACTTCCTGCATGGGATTGCGGTTTGTTGCACAAATTATTCGTACATCAACTTCTTCTGTTTTTGAAGCTCCGACTCTTTGAAATTTTGAACTTTGTAAAAAACGTAAAAATTTTGACTGTAAATCTAAATCCATTTCGCACAATTCATCTAAAAATAATGTTCCTCCATTTGCAGCAGACACTGCACCATCACGGTCAGAGGACGCGCCAGTAAAAGCGCCTTTTACATGACCAAAAATTTCACTTTCCATTAACTCTCTAGGTATAGCAGCACAATTTATCGCGACAAATTTACCTTTACGCTCAGTATTTAAATTATGTAATGCTAAGGCAGTAACTTCCTTACCTGTTCCGCTCTCACCTGTAATAAAAACCGAAGCTTTAGAATTACCAATACGCCTAAGCTTACTGTATATTTCCTGCATTGCAGCAGACTCACCAATAAAGTCACCTGGTGCATCGCTTTTAGTACTATATTGTTTAACTAAAACATTTAACTCTAGCTTCTCAACTGTATTATGAATTGTAATTTTTAAACGATTAGCATCTATTGGTTTTTCTAGAAAGTCATACGCGCCAAGTCGCATAGCCTCAACTGCAAAATTAACAGAACCATTTGCAGTCATAACAATAGTTATAATTTTGAGTTGCTTGTTATTAATCGTACGCAATATGTCCATACCCAACATATCAGGCAAATTTAAATCTAATAATATAATTTCTGGGGCAAACACATTTATTAGCTCTAAAGCCTCAGCGCCAGTAAATGCTTGGCGAATATCTAAATTGTTATCCTTTGCAAGAACTGTTAGATAAAAAGCACTTAATGGCTTAGAATCCTCAATAATTAATACTCTTGGTAAGAGACTATTATTTACAGACATAGGTTTTATCCTTTTGTACAACTATTATTGTCCTAAGTTTAATATTCTAAACTAAATAGAACTTAATTTGCTTAGTTTTCTTTGCATTATGCAAAACATGTTTATTTTTGCAAAAAATAATATTTTGTGTTTTACTAATTTATACTTCTACTTATTCATAATTCAACATTTACTACAGTATAAAGCTATTGATTATTAGTCATTTTCTAGTAAAATAAGGGCAATTTTTTGTGGCTTACGGAATGCTGCACCAAAATAAAGGATTACTAATAAAAATGGAACGTAGGATACTATTAACAGAATGTCCTGATGATAAGGGATTAATTGCTAAAATTACAGGTACTTGCTATAAGCATCAATATAATATTATTAAAAATGATCAATTTGTATCCTATGAAGATGCTAGATTCTTCATGCGTACTGAACTTGAAGGTGATTTTGGTACAAATTCAACATTTATCCATGATGTAATGCAAGCTATTCCTGAAGGTGGTTCTGCAAACTTAGTTCCTGTAAGACGTAAAAAAATATTAATTCTAGTAACTAGAGAATCTCATGTGCTAGGAGATCTTCTTATGAAGAGCTATTCTGGTGCTTTACCTATAGACATCACTGGTGTTATTGGCAATTATGATATTCTTGAAGATTTAACAAAACGCTTTGATATTCCTTATCATACAGTAAGTCATGAAGGCTTAAGCCGTGAAGAGCATGAAGCAAAAATGCTTGAAGTTATAGGTAAGTTCGATTTTGATTATGTTGTTCTTGCTAAATACATGCGTGTATTAACCCCTAATTTCGTTGACCATTTTGAAAAAGGGACCCTAATCAATATTCACCATTCCTTCCTTCCTGCATTTATTGGTGCTAAACCTTATCAACAAGCTTTTGATCGTGGCGTTAAAATAATTGGAGCAACAGCTCACTTCGTAACTAACGATCTTGATGAAGGTCCAATTATCGGACAAGACGTTATTAAAGTAAGTCATAATTATAGTGCTGATGCAATGGCAAAAGCTGGACGTGATGTAGAAAGACAAGTTTTAAATCTTGCTCTTAGTAGAGTAATTGAAAACAGAGTTTTTATTCATGGTAATAAAACAATAGTATTCTAAATTATAACGTAATTTATTAAATTAAATCTGTATAAGTTTGAGGGTTAAAAACCCACAAACTTATTTTAAATGATGGTTTATCCTTTAGTCACTTTCCTTTATAAAGTAAAATACCTATTAGAAGTCCTATAGGTGAACAATAGCAAATGATTTTCTAGTATTCTAAATCGTTACGCTTATAATTGAATTAAATTAGCTTAATTGTATTTTGATAGCATCAAATTATTGCACTACTTGTTACTAGTAAAATCATATTTAATCAAACTAGCATACTTTGTATCTGCTACCATCAATGATTATTATTTGTGTTTTGGGATTAATAGCTAAAACTTAATTTCAAACATATATACAATCTCAAATAAAATAATGCTTGCACTAAATATAATAACCCTGAGAATTACTTACTAATACATGTCTGTATTTTGCCCTACCAAAATATGTGTAGCAGTACTCAAGCAAGTTAAAACGGCATATTTCAATTTAGAATTTGTTAAATATAATTTTGTTTCACAAGGATAACTTAACGTGAAGGCTAAGCAAATAAATGATTCTTTAAAAAAATCAATGTTTTTTGAAGTTGTTATAGGTAGATTTTTAGGCTATATATTTTTGATTAGTGCAATTTGTTGCATATTTATATCTGAAGACATAAAAAATGACATTCATCTTAAGACAACGTATCAAGTTATAACTTACACACTTTTTATATTATACTTTGGATGTTTAGTATTGCCTTGGTTTATCACTGATAAAGCTATAAAGGATGCACAAAAATTTTTCCAAGAAAATAATGATATGTTATTTTATGATAAGTGCAAACATACCACAATGTTCTACTTTATTAATTTTATCTCTTTGACTTTTGTAGGTATTGGAGTTGTAATAGTTATTGCTACAAATTATGTTTTACTAACCGATTGGTTTAAAATTAATGATAGATTAAACGACTCAATTTCCACAAATTTTTATAATAGAGATAAAGTACAAAAAAATTATATTACAAATAATAAAGCAGTAATATCGGCTACAGTATGGATTTTTGTTTTAATTATTGTTTATATTATGGGAGCCGTACTAATATATAAAACCGTTTATCCAGAATATATAAAACTGCGGAATAATGTTTGTTTTAATAATGTTGTTGCAATTACTAATGACTATAAGATAAATATTGAAGAATGTTTACGTCAAAAAGGAACTGGAACTTTTACTCCGAATGCAAAGATCAACGTGAGTGCATGTAAGAATTTTGCCTACGGTCAGGGTTGGGAAATTAAATTGTATTCAACGTATAAAAGTAAATATGTTAATAATATTGATGTAAAAGACTCAACAATTAAAGCAATAGCTTCATACCCAGAGGACATAAATGGAAAAACTTTGATTCTTAGTCCTTATTTTGGGGATACTGATGACAGTATAATTTATTGGAAGAAAGAACCAACTTCAACGTGCATTGCTGCTGATTTATGTTAATAGCAAGTAAGGACTAATTTAAAAAAACAAATTAAAATGCCAAATTCCTGATCAATAGAATTTGGCATTAAAACAAACATAAACTTTTCAACCTAAGATGTATTTTTTCAATTGCTGAAAAATTTAATATTTATAGATTAGCTTTCACTATCATGAATTTCTTGAAGTAAATTATTTAAAATTCCTTCTTTATTTTGCCACCAATCTACACTCCACAAACGAATGACTTTCCAACCTAAAGATTTAAGAACAGCACATTGTCCAAGATTTCTATCGTATGCAGATCTTGCATTACGGTAAGAATAACCATCTGTAATTATGCATGCTATATACTTTTCTGGGCAATTAGGATCCTTAATAGCTAAATCAACTCTATAACCAGAAGCGCCAATATCAATATCACAATCATAACCGTTTTTTGCTAATTCTTTTGCAATATCCTTATGCAAAGCTTCTTGCTTATGATATGTATTCCCATTAGCTTTAGCCAAGAATTTCTTACCTAATTTAGCGTATGATAAAAAGTTATATAAACCAATAACACCCTCAGGGCTCGTATTATCAATGCGCATATCACTTGGATCCATAGATGAAAAAACAAACATCTCATAGCGCGCTCTAGTCACAGCTACGTTTAATCGACGTTCACCTCCAACTCGGTTAATAGGCCCAAAATTCATAGACAATTTTCCTGCTTTGTCCTTGCCGAACCCCACAGAGAAAACAATAAGATCTCTTTCATCACCTTGTACATTTTCAAGATTCTTTATAAAAATAGGTTCAGGAAGTGATAAAGCAATTTCTTCTAACTCAGGATTAGCGCGATAAAACTTTGTTAAATCATTTTCTATTTGCGTTTGTTGCTTTGCATTAAACGCAACCACACCTAATGAATAAAAATTTTGAGATTCTTTGGTCATTTGTAAGAAATCAGATATAAAATTGACAACTTCTTCACTTTCTTTTTTATTACAACCAGAACCACCTCTTTCATAAACGCCATCGACAGGAACAAATTTGACCATTGTTTCCTGGTCATTCGGTGATGGGAAAGTCATTAATTTTCCACCATAATAACTATTATTACTAAAAGCAATTAAACTTTCGTGATGTGATCTGTAGTGCCAACTTAATAATTTCATAGGAATATTTAATGATTCACAATCATCCAAAATGCTTTCTAAATCATCATTAATTAGATCATCCTCTGTATTCTTTACGTTAAAGAAATCTGTAGGAGGCAATTGCTTAGGATCGCCAACAACAATAACTTGCTTTCCTCTACCTATAGCACCTACTGCTTCAGCAGTTAACATCTGAGAAGCTTCATCAAATACAATTAAATCAAAATTATATTTTTCCGGATTTAAATATTGAGCCACAGACAGTGGACTCATTAGCATACATGGAAATAATTCTGGCAAAATATCGGATATTTCATCAAAAATAGATCTCAAACTTAATTTACGACCACGACTCTTAATCGCTCTCTTTAAATAATTAAATTGCTCTGCAAAAGCTGAATTTTGCATTGCTTTAATACCATTATTATGCAGATTAGTTCTAATTATTTTACAAGTTAAATCTCTGTACTTCATCAATAAATCTTTAAAACGTTTTATTTTGTCAGAAAAAACTAAACCATTAAAACTTTGTAGTGCAGGAATTTTTTCAACAATATAATCAATATATGAACAACCTATCATTGATGTTAAATATTGAGGAGCATCTTTTGCAGGAATAATTCCTCTTCGTAATAAATCTGTAAAACTCTTAAAACCGCTATCTGTTATTATTTTTAGCGACCTATTGTACTGAGTCCAAACTTTTAAACTACTAAAGTTAGCAGCCCAACGTTTAAGCATTTGGTTATAACCGATGAAATCCTTAGGCGCCAAATCTTCATCAAAATGTAAATAATCTTGTAATTCTTTATTAGTCAAATCAAAACTACTATTTGCTGTTTTATATGACTTAACCAAATCAAATAAATCATCTAAAAATTTGTTTCCATCCACATCTAAACATTTAGCAATAACATGCAAAAGACTATTACTGATTTCTTGATCTTCAAATTTATTTAAAATATCTATTAAACTTTTACAATCTTTAAGAATAGTAGCGGCTTTATTTGGGTTTTCAAGAATAAGTGAAGCATAAGAACTATCTACTTCTGTAACGATTTGTAGTTGAGTCTTAGTCTTGTGCAACATTTCCTTTGCAGTCATTGCATATTTTAAAAGTTTACTAAAATTATCGGAACTTACTTGAGGATCACCAGCCAATATCTTGTCAAACATCTTTACGTGCTTTGCGTGACCTAACATGCGTAATACAATAAATTTTTGCTCATCAGCTTCCCAACTTTGCTTAATTTCATCTAAATCAAGAACAAATAATTCTTCAGCATGTTCCCCAAGATTAAATGTATTAGCCTTAATAAACAAACTATTGTTTATAATTAGTTCAAGTTCTTTAATAAATTCAGCACAATTTTCTTTTGCTAAAATTTTAGAATTTAAAAATGTTAAACGACAAATTAATTCTAGTAAATTAATAGTTTTTTTGAAATTTTTGTAATTATTTAACCATTCTTTTATATTAAAAATACTACCTAACTTTTCCACTCCATCATTAAGATTTTCTATTATTTTATCAAAACGCTCATTAGCATATTCAAATGTTTCACCACGAAGCTCGGCATGAATGTCTGTAGCACAAATTTCTTTTAATGGATGATTATCAACATTTACAATTGATGAGGCTACTAATGAGAAATCTCTTGCTGCATTTTCAGCTTGATATATAGATTCTGCATTTAAACTTTTTACAACTTCTTCTGTAAAACGTGTTTTTACGTTTACACCTAAATCAAGTACCATATTAAGAGCATCATACAATGACATCTTCGCAATATATGGCGAATGAATAGCATCAACCAAAAAGTTTAGCTCATCTCTTTTTTCTTGCAAAGAATTACTAATAAAGTTGAAATCTTCATTTTCATCCCATGGCTCTAAATCTACAATTTCACCTAATTTCTCAAGTACAACACTCTTTCTAGTCTTATTAGAATGTAGCTCTAAACAATGAGATGTTAATCCTAAATTATCTAAACGATTTTGCACAACACTTAATGCAGCCATTTTTTCAGCAACAAATAAGACCTTTTTTCCCTTAGCAATGGAATTAGCAATGATATTAGTAATTGTTTGTGATTTACCAGTTCCTGGAGGTCCTTGAAGAATAAAGCTTTCTCCCTGATCTGCTAAATAGACAGCCTCAAGTTGGCTTGAGTCAGAAGACATCGGTAAAAATAATGAGCCACAACTTACCCTTTCATCTATTGAACTTCTGCTATACAAAAGATCTGATGAAGTTGTGCTCTGATAACAACCATTTATTAATGATTTATAAATTACGCTGTTTTTCAAAATTTCACTATTATTGTGAAGATCTTTCCACATAACGTATTTACGAAAACTAAAATTACCTAATAATGATTGCTCTACAACATCCCATTTTGGTATATCCATAATAGCATGTCTGATTGTTGCTAAAACTTTATCTACATCCACACCTGATTCATCTAATGGGAGCTCATAAAGACTAGATAAATCGATATCAAAACTTTGCTTAAGCATTTCCACTAATGTGTAATTAATGCATGTTTCTTCTTCACGACCACTTAATATAAAATCACTACTTGCAGTTTTACGTGTAAGATCAACAGGTAATAATAAAATTGGAGCAAAATGAGCCTTAGGAGAATTAGGTGTTTCATACCATTTTAAGAGGCCTAAAGCTAAAAATAAGGAATTAGATCCATTTTCCTCTGCAGAAATTTTAGACTCACGACAAATACGTTCTAATATAGGTAATTGCTCATCTGTAGTCAAAAAAGAATGCATAACATGTGAATCAAATAATTCTTGAATCAAGATTTTTTGATTTTCAAAATCAACAATATATTGATTATCAGCATTTTGTTCTGCTTTATCAGCGATATATCCACGAATCCTAAAGCTTTCACCTGCAGATAATTTATCCTCAAAACTTGCTAAATCAAATAAAGCTATAGGTAATGTTCCGGATCTTAAGGTTATGTTTAACAAACGATTACCTAAACTTAAATCTAGTAACTTGTTTTCCCAAATTTTATCCCTAGATAAAATCCCCTCATTCTTCATTTTTTCTAACGCTTTAATGGTAACTATATCCGCAGGCTTACGAATTTCAGCTTCAATACGCGTATCTTCTATTAAACTTATACCACCATCTGAATTAGTTACTTTCTGAGGCAAAGGTCTAATACCAATAATTCTAGCTCTATGAACATCAACAAATAATACAAAGTTCTTTTCTAGCATTTGTTGCTGCGCACTAATAATAGAAACATCAAATGATGGTTGTTCATTCGAACACATCAATGTTGTTTCAACAAGAATAAGCTGATTTATGCCATTTGCAGCTCTTTTACTTATACGTTCTGCTTCATCAGAAACCACATCTGCAAAAGATTCATTTATAGTCCATATTGCGGCCATTGCATGACCTTCTAAAAAAACTATTCCTGTATTAATACCAATAGCTTCAAGACATGAACAATATAAGCAGGTCATTTCTATACAATTACCAAACTTATTATTTATTACATAATCAACATTTTTTACTCGCTGACCAAATTCTTCAAATGAAGCTGGTAATACTCTATAGGTTATACCAAGCTCTTGAATGGCCATATATATAGCAGCAGCCTGTTTTTTTACAAAATCAGGATTACCATCTAGATATCCTAAAAAACTAGTTGTATTAGAAATTTCCTCTAAAATCTGACTAGCTCTCTTTAGAATTGGGGCAATAACAGGTGAATTAGGCATAATAAATGAACAAATAAGTTCTGGAGAACGATACGTACCAGTCCATTCATCAAATGCTAAAATACTAACAGGATAATTATTTGTAGCAAGCTCTTGTCCATCTGCCGTACTTACAGAAATTTTTAAAACAATTTCTAACTTTTCTGTAAAATTTGCTAATTTATTACCACTTATACCAAATACTGGTTTTTCAAAGATACAATATTCATTAGCAACTAAGCGTTCAATGTTAATTGTTAAAGGATCTGCCAAATCACTATCTAGCCTTACGTTCAATACAACATCATTAAGATCTTCATCACTCAACAATTTTAACTGTGTAATCATTGGCAACTTATTTTGTTGCATTGAATAATTAACGCAGTTACTAACACAGGCTTCAATTTGGACAGACATCTACAACTTTCCTCAAAACAAAAATTCTGTAATATCTACAATGTTTTTCAAAATTTAATTTATGGTATTATATACAAAAAGTTTTTTAGATTTCTTTACCTTTATTGCAAATAGCTTAAATTTTTAGTTGGTCTAAGCGAATTATTTAAGATAAATATAAAAGTAGTTGCAAATATAGATTTGTAGTCCTTAAATATATCAACTTAGACTATATATTTTATATATTACTTGTGTTCTATTACCTATAAATGAAGCAACTATTTCTTAACTAAATAATCTTCCATTGTTTGTGCTGATAGTTCAAGATCAGGAACTCTATTAAAAATCTCTTTAATTAGTTGTCCCCATGTATTACGTACAGTCATCATATAAGGATCTGTACTATCAAGTCTCCTTGAATATGTTTTTTGTTTTTTGAAATCCATAACTAAAATGTCTATTGGTAAGCCTACAGATAAATTAGACTTTATTGTTGAATCAAAGGATATCATCGCACACTTTAAAGCATCTGTAATGTCAGTATCAAACTTGACTATTCGATCAAGAATTGGTTTGCCGTACTTAATCTCTCCTATCTGAAAATATGGAGTATCCTTGCAACTGATAATAAAATTTCCTTCTGGATAAATATTAAATAATTCAGGTTCACGACCTTTTATATAACCGCCAATTAATATTGAACTAGATAATTGAGATGCATCAATAAGTTCAGATTTATCACGCTCAACAACCTCTCTCAATAAGCTTCCCACTCTTTCTGCAATTTGATACATACTTTTTAATTTTAAAATACTGTTATCTAATTCTGATTCGATGTCAGCCTTAATTTTTGCAATCACACTTTGGGTCGTTGCAAGATTACCAGCTGATTGAATTGTAATTTCTCGATTTTCCCCCTGAAAATAAAATAATTTACGAAATGTAGATATATGATCTACACCTGCATTAGTTCTCGTGTCAGACACAAAAACCATACCATCTTTCAATCTCATTGCAACACAATATGTCATATTTATCCTTCGCCTAAACCCTACATAAATGTAATGTTTGGTGTCCCTCATTATTATCTCGTTAAAATTATCTACTAATATAAATATTTACTATTAAAGATGCACAATTTTACAAAGTAAAAAATTTTTAAATTCTAGTGCAAAAAATGTGCTTAAATGAGGCACTACACCAATTTATTAAACTCAAAAAATTTGGATGCAATTTATAAACCATTGATAACTAAACATATTTATACTAAATTTACATTTTAAAGAAGTAATATTTAATCCTATTTTAAACAATATTTATAAAATAAAATTCTCATATTTGGTCACTATTAAACCATGTGCACTAAATTAATATTAATATTAACGAGCCTGCCCTAGATTGATCTCAATTTTCACAAAAATCTTTCAGTACTAAAAAAAATACTAAACTTGTAATACATTATTTTTTTGTTACCAAACTCACACTTTGAATAACATAAGAATATTTTATATTTTAATAAATATTCCTAATATCAATTCTAATAAATCACGCATATTTTATGTATATGGCACTTATATTGCTAAATATACTATAAGCAAACAATCTTAATTGTTGTTTAATCACCTATCTGCATTAATCAAATTAATACTTAATTATGTGTGAAAAATAGGTTATCAACTTAAAACAATAAACTCTCTGCTACAAAAAATAACCATAGCACAGAACATATAATAAAGAGGTTATTATGGTAAAAATTAATCTTCCACCTAAAGAGCATTATGATGAAATGCTATTAGCTGACGGGAGCTGCCGTCCAAATTATGCACCATATTATGAATGGCTATCTAATGTAGATCTTAAAACGATTGAAGATAAACGTAAGAAAGCAGAACTTCTTTTTCATAAAGTAGGCATAACATTTAATGTTTATGGTGAAAATGAGGGATCGGAACGATTAATTCCTTTTGATCCTATTCCGCGCATTATTCCTGCAAATGATTGGAAGGAAATAGAAAAAGGAATTCTCCAAAGAGTTACAGCTTTAAACTGTTTTTTAAACGACATTTACCATGATGCACAGATAGTTAGAGCTGGAATAATTCCTCCAAAACAGATTTTTAATAATTCTCAATACCAATGTGTAATGAGAGGCGTAAACCTAGTTGGTAATATATATTCACACATAACTGGTGTTGATATTATAAGAAACTCTGATGGTGGCTACTACGTACTTGAAGATAATTTAAGAACGCCTTCTGGTGTTTCATATATGATTGAAGATCGCAAAATGATGATGCGTCTTTATCCAGAAGTATTTATGCGCCAAAATGTGGCCCCTGTTGAGCAATATCCAAGCTTGCTTTTAGAAACTTTACGTCAATCAACGGAAGTAGAAAATCCATGCGTGGCGGTAATGACTCCTGGACGTTTCAATAGTGCTTACTTCGAACATTCATTTCTAGCACAGCAAATGGGCGTAGATCTCGTCGAAGGAGTGGATCTGTTTGTACGTGATGGCTATGTCTATATGCGTACGACAAGAGGCCCTAAAAAAGTGGATGTTATTTATCGACGTATTGATGATGATTTTATCGATCCTCTTGCATTCAATCCTCAATCTATGTTGGGTGTAGCTGGACTTACAAGTGTCTACAGGCAAGGTCATATAGTTATTGCCAATGCCATAGGAACAGGTGTAGCTGACGATAAATCAATCTACCCATACGTTGATGAAATGATTTGTTTTTATCTTAGCGAAGAACCTGTGCTACATAATGTTGAAACATACATGTGTCGCAAGCCTGATGAACTAAAGTATGTTCTAGAACATCTATCAGAACTTGTAGTAAAAGAAGTTCACGGCTCTGGCGGATATGGCATGTTAGTTGGACCAAAATCTACTAAGGAATTTATTGCTGAATTCGCTAAACGCATTAAAGCTAATCCTGAAAACTACATTGCTCAGCCAACTCTGTGTTTATCAAGTTGTCCTACATTTGTAGAAGAAGGCGTAGCTCCAAGACATATTGACTTAAGACCATTTGTACTTTCTAGTCCTAAAGGACCTCGTGTAGTTCCTGGAGGACTAACACGCGTAGCTCTAAAAAAAGGATCCTTGGTAGTTAATTCATCTCAAGGTGGTGGTACAAAAGATACTTGGGTATTGGAGGATTAAAATTATGTTAAGTCGCACAGCATCACATCTTTATTGGATGGCACGATATATTGAACGCGCAGAAAATCTCACTAGACTTATGCATGTTGCACAAACATTTGCTCTTATGCCTGCCTCTAAAGGTGGACATCTAGAACTAGCTGCACCATTAGCAATAACAGGGTCTAAAGAATTATTTCAACAAAGCAAAAATAATAGTCTTAATTTAGATAATATTAGACATTTTTTTGCGTGTGGAGAAAATAACAATTGCTCAATATCTAATTGTCTAACTATGGCTAGAGAAAATGCTCACGCAGTTAGAGGAACCATAACTAGTGATATTTGGGAGTGTCTAAACGAAACATATTTTGATGTTAATAATATGGTAAAGAGTGGACTTACTGGGGATAAATATGAAACTTTTTTGGATAAAATTTTAGAACGTTATCAGGTATATTTTGGTGCAGTTATGTCAACCATGCAATTAAATGATGCCTATAATTTTATCAGAACAGGACATATGATTGAACGAGCAGATAATACAGCACGAGCAATTAATGTAAAGTTTCAGAATCAAATTTTTAATAAAAATAAAAAGCCCCAACATGATGAAGCTGTTGAATATCATCAATTAACGTCATTGCTGAAGGCTATGTCAGCATACGAAGCTTATCATACAACATACGGTGATACTATTGTCCCAGAGAAAGTAGCTGAATTTTTAATTTTGTCAGACACTTTACCTAGATCCCTATCGTATTGTGTTATGGATTTAAGCAGTACACTTAATTCAATTGAAGGCGATAGAGGTCTAGTAGCTAAAAGACTGAGTGCAGAACTAAAAGCAACTTTAGGATACTCATCTATCGAGCAATGTATGATTGGTGGTATTGATAAATTTATTACCAATTTCTTGCAACGCATCTGTTGTATAGGAATATCCATAAGCCACTCATATTTGGAGGTAGCATAAATGATCTTAAATATTGAACACACAACAAAATACAGTTATGAAAATGAAGTTAAACACTCAATTCAATACTTGAGATTAACTCCAAGATTAGCATCGAACCAAAGAGTCTTAAAATGGGAAATCGAAACACCTGCTACTCCTCAAATTATTACTGATGGCTTCGGAAATATTGTGCATGTACTCACTATGGATAAACCACACCGTACTCTAGAATTTGTGGCTCGTGGAACTGTTGAAATATCAGGGCATGAAGCTTTAGGCGATGATGGACTCAATCCTATATTGTTTCTAAGGCAAACACCATTAACAAAACTTGGTCCAAAATTACAGAAGATATGTGCACAATATTCTCAAGATATGAGAAATATAGATGCATCATTGCAAGACATGTCAGCACATATTCTGCATCTCGTACCTTATGATAAAAATAAAACAAACTCTCAAACAACAGCGGAACAAGCCATTGAAGCAGGTGGTGGAGTATGCCAAGATCATACCCATATATTTGTTGGTCTATGTAGAGCTAGAGGTATTCCTGCTCGTTATGTTAGTGGATATTTGCAAATAAGAGACTGCAACCATGTATCTACTCATGCATGGGCAGAAGCTTACTATAATAATAGTTGGCATACGTTTGACATATCCAATCAACTAACATCACCTTCTTCTCATATCAAGGTAGCCATAGGTCTTGACTACTTAGAAGCAAGCCCTGTTCGTGGTATGCGTCAAGGTGGTGGAACAGAAAAAATGGACACCGAAGTAGTAGTTGACATTTTTAACTCTTCAATTTTGTCAAATAACATTGTTCCAACACAATCTGACTTTAGTTATGTGCAACAAAGTCAATCAGCAGAACATCCTGAAATTCAACAGCAACAACAACAACAAATAAATTGTTTAGAAAAATGGATTGTAGACAAACAAAACGGTAAAGTTTACC
>CAZTNG010000040.1:0-19546 GCA_964615195.1 uncultured Enterobacterales bacterium | reverse complement strand
AATTTGGCATATGATTGTGATAAATGTGCGTTGCCGCAACAACTGCATGCGCTTCCTGAGAAAAAGCACTAGCTGTAGCTATAGACAGGCCAACAGCTAAACTTAGCATAGTTCTTTTAAACTTTAAACTAACAATTTTATTTGCCATAACTAACCTAATAATATAAATAGAACAATTTACACTATCAGTATATACTATAAAACAAATATTTGTAACATTTATTTAACATAATGAAAACATTTTCAACGCTTTTGTAAAAACTTTACTTAAACATAATAATTAACTATAAAAAAAATAATCAACCTAATCTTTTATATTTAAGGAATTAACATAAGTAATTCAATATAAAAGCTCTTGACTAACAAATTAATTTGTTAACATTATTTAAACAAATACATTACTTTATAAAATAAAAAAGCCGTGCAACAATATAAATTGCACGGCCATAACAAAGAATGTATTAGTAATTACTTGCCAATAACTTCTTGACCACTCATATATTTACGCAATACTTCAGGAATTATAATTGAACCATCTGCCTGCTGATAATTTTCCATTACAGCAACAAGGCAACGACCTACGGCTAAACCAGATCCATTTAATGTATGAACTAACTTTGTCTTACCATCAGCATCACGGAATCTAGCTTGCATTCTACGAGCTTGGAAATCAGTACAATTAGAGCATGAAGAAATTTCACGATAAGTATTTTGAGCAGGAACCCAAACTTCTAAATCATATGTCTTTGCTGCGCTAAAACCCATATCTCCAGTAGACAAAGCAACTACACGATATGGAAGACCTAACTCCTTAAGTACATCTTCTGCATTAGAAGTTAATTCTTCTAATGCTGCAAAAGATTTTTCAGGATCTACAATCTGCACCATTTCAACTTTATCAAATTGATGCATTCTAATTAAACCACGAGTATCACGACCAGCTGAGCCTGCTTCAGAACGGAAGCAAGGAGTATGAGCAGTAATTTTTAATGGTAACTGTTTTTCATCAAGAATTACATCTCTAACCATATTTGTAAGAGGAACTTCAGCTGTTGGAATTAAACAGAATTTGCGATTTACATTATCACCATCAGCATCACCATCAAGTGATGTATGGAATAAGTCTTGCGCAAATTTAGGCATCTGACCAGTACCATATAAACTATCATGATTTACAAGGTATGGAACATAACACTCAGTATATCCATGCTTTTCAACATGCAAATCTAACATAAATTGAGATAATGCACGATGCAATCTAGCTATTGGACCACGCATAAACGCAAAACGCGCGCCAGAAATTTTTCTAGCATTATCGAAATCTAACTGCTCTAAACCTTCACCTAATGCAACATGATCCTTGATCGGAAAATCAAATTCACGAGGAACACCTACACGACGAACTTCAACATTTTCACTGTCATCTTTACCAACAGGAACAGATTCATCTGGAAGATTTGGGATTGTTAATGAATATTCTTTAATTTGAGCAAGAATTTTATCTTGTTCAGTTTTAACTTCATCTAACTCTTCACCAAGCTTTCTAACATTTTCTTTAATCGCACTAACGTCTTCACCATTTTTAATGGCAATACCAATGGATTTCGAAATACTATTACGCTGTGACTGCAAATCCTGAGTCTTGATTTGAAGGCTCTTACGTTGTTCTTCAAGCGAGTTAAGCTTACTAACATCCAGAACAAAATTACGTGTGGCTAGACGACTTGCGGCGTATTCTACTTCACCGCGGAGATACTTTGAATCGAGCATTTATAAACCCATAAATTTAACAAATAGTTATTTTAATCACGTCTTGGCGTAATTCACGGCCAATATCTTTTGGGGATATCTAATTGATGGCAATTATACTTTGCTTTCTGTAAAAAAACAAGAAACGGCCTTTGAAGTAAGACCGTTTCTCTAGTTAGAAGTAAAAATTTAAATTTACTACTTAGGGACTTCTGTAACTAGTTTTGCAGAATCTAAATTTTGCTTTATAGTTTTATCATCTCTCAGTCCATCAAAACGATGATCAACCTTTATTTCTTGTCCAGAATGAATATTCTTTACATATACATCCATCTGATTGAACGCAATCTCAATACCTAAGCGATTAAATTCATTATAGATATCTGTATTAATACTATCTAAGCATGGATTACGATCTATCGTTTTACGTACATAAACACGTAATTCAAAATTTAAATTGCTATCACCAAAGCTTGTAAAATAAATCTTACATTCAGGATCTTTAAGAACATAAGAATTTCTATCAGCTACTCTCTTTAGAGCATCACGAACGACATCTACACTTGAACCATATCCAACGCCTATCTGCACAATTAAACGAGTTATAGAATCGTTTAATGACCAATTGGTTAAAGAGCTAGTAATAAACTCTCTATTAGGCACAACATAATCCTTTCTATCAAAATCAGTAATTGTAGTAGCACGAATACGAATTTTTGAAACGACTCCACTATGGTTATTTATTGTAATGATATCTCCAATTCTCACTGGCCTTTCAAATAAAATAATCAAACCAGATATAAAATTCGCAAAAATTTCTTGCAAACCAAATCCAAGGCCCACAGATAACGCGGCAACTAACCACTGTAACTTTTCCCATGACAATCCGAGTTTTGCACAACAAAATATAGTACAAATAGCAATCAATACGTAGGTAACAACAGATACAATCGAATAACTAAATCGTTGTAAATTTGCAAAACGATTAAAGAAAATAACTTCAAGCACACCTGGAAAATTCTTTGTAACGATAGTTGTTATCAATATTGAATACGATACAACCAAAATATCCATTAAAGATATTGTTCTAATAACAGACTGATCATCAGCCTTAATGTCATATAAGGATATATACTCAAAATAGCTTGTTACTGATAAGATTTCACTCCAAATTTGATATAACACTAAAGCAAAAATTGATATCATCATATATTTAACTATACTTTGAGATTGGTTACTTATTTCAGAAATTGGCATTTCTTCATCAACACTATCTACAACTTCACTATCGTTATTATTATTTGTATTATCATCTAACTTCTTAGCTTCTCTAGCTTCTCTAGCACGCTTAAACTTCAAACGACGAGCTGCTAAACTTAAAGATCTTGTTATTGTTTGATAAATTATGTTGTAAGCTAAAATAATATAATAAGTTACTATCAATCTATCTGAAATACGTATTGCTGAGTAGTAATATCCACATGCAGTCAAAACCACTACAAAAAGCAAAATTCCTATTATTAGCATAACAACAAAACGTGACCACCAACTATTGCCATCACTAAATTTATTTTTAAGCTGAATTAAAAATTCGAAAGTTATGCCTAAAACAAGACCAATCATCGACAATTGACCTATGACATCCTTAGCGAAAGTTTCTGGTTGATACTCTTTCCATAAAACTAAAACTAAAATGACAGCCAAGTAAATAAATATTCTTCTTAAACTATTTACATGCTTATTATTATAAACTATTCCAAAATGCTTCTCGGCAACACCATTTGGTCGATAGATTTCCAAATAGAAAAATGATATCCATATTAACCAACTTAAATGGAATACTATAAGCATTGCACTTTTATCAAAAGATTCAATTACATCACTAGTACTTCCAAAATCTATGTAATTTATTAGTTCAATACCAAAAAATAAAACGATCAATGGCCATAACAAACATTTTAGCAAACATAAGCCTATCGATTTTATTGTTATTAAATGGTTATCCTTACTAAAACGTCCCACGTAATTATTAAGCTGCTTTAACTTATTATTAATTTTATTTCTCAATAAAAAGATAGCAATCAATAAAATTAATATTGGAGCGCCATTAAGAATACGATAAATTTTAGGGGACGCGAAACGTAATTGACCAAAGCTATCACTCAAAAAAACTTTTTGTTCCGCAAGTGTTTCTTTAAAACTCTTAAACCATTTTGCATTAATTGCTTTATTTGATGGACACCAAAACATCTGTTCATATATTTGATTATTCAAATTTTCTTTAAATTTTACATATTTTTGGTAATTTATTTGTACATTAACAGAACTATTTAATTCAACAGTAAGCTCACTACTTAACTTTACTAAGACTTTTGCTCTTACATCTAGAAGTTTGTTTACATCATCTAATATTTCAAGAGGAAAATCCCCTTCCATTTGTTTTTTTCGCCACAAATCCTTTATGTATTGCTCACGATTGCTCATTTGTTCTAGTTCACTACTATATTTATATTGAGAAACACGTAAATCACTTATATCGTCAGAAGTATTACCAACTAAAATATAATTAGGAATAATGTGTTGTTGATTAAATAAAATTTGTGACAAAAATATAGTATCATTGAAATATTTTATTTGGCTATTTATATCAGATTCAATTTTCTTTGTTCTATCAATCAATGTAGTAAGATAGGCATTTGTTTTATTATTATTATTTGTTTTATCAAAACAATCAGCCAAAAAATTAATAAAATTTTGATTTTCATTAGCTAAAATTTCAATAAATGGGTGTTTATTATCTGTCATCTGTTGTTCAGCATTAACAACACTCTCTTGCGATAAAGCTTCATTTTTGCGGATTTCTTGAATCTTATCATTTACAGAACTTAATTGAATTTCAACAGCAGCTAATAAATCTTGATAGGCTTGTAATCTAGTATTAAGCTTTTCTAGCATTAAACTTACATTAGCTATAGCATATTGATTACTTTCTATTTGCGCTTGAATTGCAGCATTATCTGCTGATACTTTTAATCTCTCAGAGTTTGATAAATGTTGCCCTGATGTTCCCGCTAAAAGGTTTCGATTTGCAATAATTTTATCTGTTCCCACATCAGCAACATCTTGGGAATTCTTAGTTAATGAATTTGTTCCATCTATGTATTTTTGTAACTGAGCTATAGTATTATTGGTTTCATCACGTAAAGCAATATACTCACCTTGAACCTTTAACAAACTTGGTAAATCCTTAACAGAATCTACTTTTTTAGATTTTTTTACTTCATTGGTTTGTTTGTTAATCTTTTTTATGAATTCTGAGCTTTTTTCACTAACAAAATTTTTTATAAGTTCTGTACGTTGCTCATAATGTATAATAGCTTCATCAGAATCAAGTATTGCTAAGTAATTAACTTTTTCTTGCTTATCTGATTCAGTAATGGATTCTCCTTTGCTGTTGATTGTTTCTATTTTTGCTTGAATAGTTTTAATTGTTAAACCAACACCGGCAGGATCCTTATCTAAGTAACTATTAGGAATTTCAGCATTACATACTGAAAAAAATGCAAAAAACATCAATATTGAAATTAGAAACTTATAAGTCTTCATAAATCACCTAGCAAGAAGAATGTGATATAAATAAGCGGCTCACATTGTACTCAATTTATATAATATATGCACTAGCTACTAATACTTTATTAATAAATAATTAATTGAAAGAATTATTTAATTTTTTATGAGTAGGAGATGAGAGAAAACAATGTTTTTATTTAAATTTAATCGTTACAACAAAAACAACACTTATGAAGAAATTATGCAAAGAAAAGTGCTATCTTTATAAAATAGCACTACAAATTTTATAAAATGAATTCTTATTTAGAAATAGGCTTTATTAGATTCTTAATACCATCACAAATTCTTTGCGCTACAACAGGATTATTCATGGTATAAATATGTATACCTTCAACTCCTGCAGCTATTAAATCAATAATTTGATTTATCGCATAATTCATTCCGGCATCAAACAAAGCTTCATTATTATCAGCATAACGATCTAATATTCTGCTGAATTTTTTAGGTAAAGATGCTCCACATAAGGTAACCATTCTTTCAATTTGAGCCTTATTTATAACAGGCATAATTCCAGCTTCAATTGGTACATTTATACCAGCTAAATGAGCTCCTTCCACAAAATCAAAAAATAATTCGTTGTCAAAAAATAATTGACTAATTAAGTGCTCAGCTCCAGCATCAACCTTACGTTTAAGATTTAATATATCTTCTACTCTGTTTTTCGATTCTTGATGACATTCAGGATAACAAGCAGCACTGATACCCAAATTACTATTCTTTTTTACAAATGAAATTAGATCTGATGCATATTGAAAATCCTTTTTAGGCTCAATATTTGGATTTCTATCACCTCTTAGAGCTAAAATATTTTCAACACCATGTTCATTTAAATTATCAAGTATTGTTAAAATTTCAGATTTATCATAAGTTAAACATGTTAAATGAGCTACAGATTCAATTCCATATTGTTTCTTTATTTTACTAGCTATATCAACAGTTGCTGAATTAGTTACAGACCCGCCAGCCCCAAACGTAACCGAAATAAAATTTGGATTTAAATCTGATAATATCTCTAAAGTACCATTAATATTTTTTAATGCAGCATCTCTTTTAGGTGGAAAAATCTCAAATGATATAATTGGTTTTTGACTTTTTTTAAAAATTTCTGAGATTTTCATTATACTTACCTTTTTTTATTCTTAATATACAATTATTATCAACATTAAATACTCTTAATAGCTGTTATTCTATGCAAATAAAACAATACTGTAAAATTAAATATAAAAATACATGGTTATAAATTTTTTTTATATATTGTATTATAATATAGAAATTATTAAGAATAAAAGCAATGTAGAATGACGTGTATAATTTTGTAAAAAAAGCATATTATCTAGATAACACAAATAATTATCACAAAATAATGTTGCATTAAACTATAGGAATAAAAATCATAATATAAATTCAAACGTCACGCTATTTAGAGTCTCTCGATATTAAAGCACCCTCTTCAGCAAGAGAATTTCTTAAATATGAAACATATGTATCAACAAGCGGACTTAAAACTACATTTTTACGACGTATATATCCTATTTCCATGTAAGCATCAGATTGTAAAGGAATTGAAACTATCTCAGGATTAAGATCTTTACATATTATTCCTGAGCTTATGGTATAACCATTAAGACCAATTAATAAATTAAATAATGTTGCTCTATCACTTACGCGTATTGTCTTAGTTCCATGATTGTTTTTTAAAACTTCTTCCTCAAAATAATCAGCACTAAAAACACCTTGCTCAAAACATAAAAAAGGCAAATCAGCAACATCTGCTAAAGAAACCATAGATCTTGTAGCTAAAGGATTATTAACACTAACAAAAACATGAGCTTTAGTTGTAGCAAGTTGACAAAAATCTAATTCCTCATCACGAAGAATTCTTTTAATTACAGCACTATTTGAACTAGATAAAAAAATAATACCTATATCAGCACTCATGTTATGAACATCTTTAATGATGTCATTAGTTCGAGTTTCGCGTATACAAAAATCATATTTGTCCATACCATATGTTTTTACTAAACGAATAAATGATTGAACAACAAAAGAATAATGTTGAGTACTAACCACAAAACGCATCATATGGCGACGATCTCTAATATAGTGATCTTTTAGCAAATTAGCCTGCTCAATGACCTGTCTCGCAAAACCTAAAAATTCAATTCCCTCAGAAGTAATTTCTATTCCACGACTACAACGCGTAAAAATTCGTACATTTAACTCTTCCTCTAATTCCTTTAAGGCTGTTGAAATAGTTGGTTGTGTAACAAATAAGGCGGCGGCGGCTTCATTAATAGAATGGTAGCTACCTACTGCAAGAGCGTAACGCAACTGTTGAAGTGTCATATTAAATTCCTTGAAGCACACTATATGAATTTATGTGCATGATATATCTAATATTTTACATCATGAAATAAATCTTATAAATAATCTTGTTAGTCCAAAAACATATTCAGAGCAAAATAATGCATAGAGCCTCTTATAAATTATATTTGATACTATAAAAGTACACTAAGTAGTTGATTTCACTTATACAATAACATATTTACCACATCCACTGCACTCTTTTTTAAATTATAATATTCTGTAAAATAAACGCTAATAAAAATTAAACAATATTTAAATATTTTATTAAGATTCATTTTAACTCAAAAAAACAAATAATTTTAAAAATTTAGAATAATACTCTAACAACACATTAATGTTACGAACATAAGAAAACAGTTTCAAGATCACATTTTTAACATAAAATATTAACAATTATTTAACATGAACTCTTTTTATTGCCATAATACAAACATTGAAAAAATAAATATATTATAAATATTCAAAAAAAAATAAAAGGTGCTACATGAATTTAATAACAAAACTTAGTCTTATTATAGCTTCAACTATTGCCTTAAATGCATGTGAAGGAAAAGCTTCAAATACTGACGGTTCAGGCGAAATAGAAGTAGATACAAATCAAGTTTCAGTACAAACAATTGATCAAAATAGATTTAATGTATCAGCCATCAATGCTAATGGCGAAGACTTCATTGCCACAAATCTTTGTGTTGATAGTGATTTAAATTTCGAATGTGATGAAGCTGATATTGTATATCAAGTAGCAGATAACAAAGAATTCTCAAATGTGCAAAATATCATTGGTTCAATGCTTATTTTACAAAACGAAAAATCTAAAATCTCAGCCATGCTCAACGCAGAGGAGGGCAATAACATATCAGTAACCCCATTAACAACAGCTTTAGCTTTTTACCAATTTTATTGTGGTGAAAACAATGAAAGTAGCATAAAAACTTTTGCCGAAAATGCTGGAATTCCACGTTTTGTTTTATTATCTGCAGACGGTTCAAATACCGCACTAGTACTTCTTATGACCACCATGAAGCACAAAGTGATAGGCCTAGATTTCGAAGATCTTCAAAAACTTAGCTCAGGTGAAATATTGTTTAGACTAAAAGATGCTTACTCTAATATTTCATATGCCTTAGCTAAAGGCTTAGATCCAGAAACTATTAAACAGGATATTATAAAATATGGTAATTACCAACATTTAACAACCTTCTAAAGATTTCTTCATATTTCTTCATTTTTCCTCAAATGTTGATGTTTTACCGTAGTCTTACGACTACGGTTTTTTTTATAAATCTACTATAACGTATAGTTAAATCTTATCAAATACATTCCAAATAATTACATAAATTATTTATTTTAATTTGTCTTAGCTAAGACACCGCTCAAACTTTCAAGATAAAAAAAAGCAACTTCTTTAGGACTATATTCACTTGAACTAGCTAACCACCATTTTAATGTATCTGCGAAACCACCACAAAGCATAAATAATGCATATTCTTTAGGTATATGCTCACTAATTATATTTCTGTACTTTTTAAAAGACTCCTTTAGATACTTTTCTAAATAACCAATAAATACTGAATTACTTTCACTTTTTAAAATTCTTCTTATGTCATTTCTTTTTTCCCATAAGTGACAAAATAAATGCTCCACAATTGAAAGTAATGAATCCGAGTTATTAGAGAAATCGTGAGTTACTTCCTTTTCAAGAGAGGATGAAAATACGTGCTCAAAAATATCCTTGCACATCGCATTTAATAATTCATTTTTTGTTTCAAAATGAGCATAAAACGTACTTCTTCCTATATTAGCCTCATCTATAATCTGTTGAACTGTAATCTGATTATATTGTTTTGTCTCTAACAATAAGCTAAGTGCTTCATATATAGCTTGCCTTGTTTTTGTTTGTCGTCTATCCATTTTAATTTACCCGTACATATATTTAAATTTATTCAGTATCTTACATACTCAACAAACTGATTATTGTCATTATCAATAAAAATTTTTATACTTTAACGAACAAAATGTTCTATATCTTACATATTGTACAATAAAATAATTTTTTATATCAATATAAATTGGAGAATTTAATGTTAAAAGAAATAAATGACCTATTATCAAAAATGACATTTACACTTATTGGAGGAGCATTCCTTATTTTCAGTTTTATATTACAGAAAATAGAATTTAACGTATTAATAGATCCTGCTTGGATTACAGTAACTATAAGTGGTATTCCTTTACTTTATCTGTCAATTCAAAGAATCATAAATAATAAAGGTATAAGTAAAATTTCATCAGCATTGCTAATTACAATAGCAATGATCGCTGCAATATCTATTGGTGATCTGTTTGCAGCAGGAGAAGTAGCATTTATTATGGCCATAGGTGCACTACTTGAAGAAATGACTACAAACCGAGCTAAAAAAGGATTACAAAAGCTTATTAATTTAACTCCCGTTCAAGGAAGAAAAATTACAAATGGCAATGAATATATTGTTCTAGCTAATGAAATAAAGCAAGGAGATATCCTTCGCGTTCTACCAGGTGAAACTATTCCTGTAGATGGTGTAATAAAATGTGGTGAAACATCTGTTGATCAATCTATTATGACAGGTGAATCCTTACCTGTAGACAAAGAAATTGGAGATCATGTATTTTGTGGAACCATAAATAGATTTGGATCTATTGATATTCAAGCTACGAAAGTTGGTGAAGATTGCTCATTGCAAAAACTAATAAAGATGGTTCATGACGCCGAAAATAACCAAGCACCAACACAGAGTATTGCCGACAAATGTGCAAGTTGGCTTGTACCAGTAGCTCTTCTGATTTCTATCTTAACCCTTATTTTTACGATGGATATTATCCGTGCTGTAACTGTTCTTGTAGTGTTCTGTCCATGTGCACTTGTCCTTGCAACTCCTACATCAATAATGGCTGCAATTGGTCAAGCTACAAAACATGGCGTAATAATAAAATCTGGTGATGCATTAGAAAAAATGGGGAAAATAAATACTATAGCATTCGATAAAACTGGTACACTTACTTTCGGAAAACTAGATGTATGCAATATTATTTCATGTTCAAAATTTTATGATTCAAATACATTATTAACGCTAGTAGCTTCAGTTGAAGCTAAAAGTGAACACCCTCTAGGTAAAGCTATAACACAACATGCAAAAACTAAAGGAGCTACAATTTTTGAATGTAGTGATTTCAAAATGTATGCAGGCAAAGGTATTACAGCGACAATAAATCAGCAAAAAATATATTGTGGTAATGAAAAGTTTCTTAATGAAAATTCAATTAATTTGGACAATAAAATTATCCAAACTTTAGATCAACTTAGAACTGATGGAAAAGCTTCAATTATAATCGCAACACAAACAATGTGTATTGGTATTATTGCTTTAGCTGATGTTATCAGACCTAACGGAACAAAAATGGTAAAAAAACTAAATAAAATGCACACAAAAACCATTTTACTTACAGGAGATAATCAAAAAACAGCAAATTACTTTGCAAGAAAAATTGGTATAACAGAAGTACAAGCAGATTTACTTCCAGAAGATAAAGTTAAACATATTCAAGAACTGAGATCTGAGAATAACGTTATATGTATGATTGGAGATGGCGTTAATGATGCGCCTGCACTTAAATTGGCGGATGTTGGTATAGCAATGGGAAGTATGGGTAGTGACATAGCTATTGAAGCTGCAGACATAGCTCTTATGAGCGATGATATATCTAAGATTCCTTATTTAAAGAGGCTTTCTAATGCAACAGTAAACACCATAAAATTTGCCATTACTTTATCTATGACAATTAACTTTATTGCAATAATTTTATCAGTTAACGGCATTCTTACTCCGACAACAGGAGCTTTAGTTCACAATGGAGGATCATGTTTAGTGGTTCTTATTGCAGCACTTCTATATGATCGTAAATTCGATTAAAAATTGATAAACCATAATAAAGCTATGTAAACCTAAAATTGCATAGCTTTATTTAATTTTCAGGTGCTTTCTCTTTTTCTGCTAACATTTTTAGCTCTTCAGAAAAATCTTCAGGATAGCGCTGATTATTGCTATTAAGATCTCTCTGATGCAAATATTCCATTTTCTTTTCTATTTGTTGCTCATAACCACGATTATTAGGTTTATACCATTGCATAGTTCTAATTTCTGGAGGCAAAAAGCTTTCACCTGCGGCATATGCACCAGGTTCATCATGAGCATAACGATATCCCTTTTTGCATCCCATTTCTTCCATAAGTTTTGTAGGTGCATTACGTAAATACAATGGTACATCATAATCAGGCATTTGTTTAATATCTGCTAGTACTTGATTCCAAGCAACATATACTGCATTACTTTTAGGTGCAACGGCACAATACACGGCTGCCTGAGCAATTGCTCTTTCACCTTCAGCAGGACCTACTCTTTCAAAACAATCCCAAGCGGCAAGAACCACTTGCATCGCTCTTGGGTCAGCATTTCCAATATCCTCAGACGCAATTGCTAATAATCTTCGAGCCACATATAATGGATCTCCACCAGCAGACACAATCCTACCAAACCAATATAATGCTGCTTGCGGACTAGAACCTCTTACAGACTTATGAAAGGCACTTATTAAATCATAATAACGATCGCCATTTTTATCATATCGAGCTAGACGCTCACCACCAACGCTTGCTAAATTTTGTAAAGTTATTATTCTTGTACCATTTGGACCGTTTTCCGCTAAATCAGCTACAATTTCAAGTAAATTTAGAGCTCTTCTAGCATCCCCTTCAGAAAGCTGAGCCAAAGCTTTAAGAACACCTTTATCGAGCACAAGATTTTCAGCTTTCAAGCCTGCAGGACTTAACAAAGCTCTCATTATTACTTTTTCAATTTCTTCAATAGTTAGAGGTTTTAAAATATAAACTCTTGCACGGGATAAAATTGCATTATTAAGTTCAAAGGAAGGATTCTCGGTTGTAGCACCGATAAAGATAATAGTACCGTTTTCAATATATGGTAAAAATGCATCTTGCTGACTTTTATTAAATCGATGTACTTCATCCACAAAAAGGACTGTACGCATTCCATTTTTTAGATTACGTTCTGCAATATCTATAGCTGCGCGTATTTCCTTAACACCAGATGTCACCGCACTCATGCGTTCAACTCTAGCATCTACTTGTAAAGCAAACAACTCAGCTAAAGTTGTTTTTCCAACACCAGGAGGTCCCCAAAGAATCATGGATGAACAGCTTCCACGCTCTAGCGTTTTACGTAAAGGTTTACCCTCACCCAAAATGTGTTGCTGACCAATATAATCAGCAAGTTTTTTGGGTCTCATCCTTGCTGCTAAAGGAGCTGTATTTTCTCTAAATTTTTGTTCTTCATCTTGCTGTACAGTATCAAATAAATCACTTTGACCTTTGATCATCTATATCTACCCCTTTTGGAATGGTAAATTTTAAATCAGACTCATTTAATTGAGCTGTAGATGGTGATTTAAAAACATAACTATTAGCCTTTCCATCAAGCTCTGTAACAACCAAATTGGTTAAAATACTATTTTCTAACTTAAGCTCCATTGACTTAATAAGCCCCGAAGCTACTTTTGGTGTAATAACAAAGTTATCTGTGCTTATGCTTTTAACATTATAATTTTCCCAAACTTTAGGATCTTTAGTTATTAAGAGCATTAAAGGAGAATCAGCGACCTGCTTTGAAAAATCATAAATAGTAACCTGCTCTAGCAGCTCATCATATGAATACACAGCATTACCATCAGCTGAAAGAATACTCTCATCAGGTGAAGTAATTTCCATACGAAAATAATTAGGCCTAAGCATCGATAAATTACCTTCTGAGGACTGCAATACCTTGCCTGAAGAATCAGTTACTGTTTGTTCAAAATTAGCTTTATAGCTAGTTAAATCAAATAATTTCTGTAATAAAATATCATTATCTGCAGCATTCACATTAATTGCAGCAATAAGCATGGCAATGATTAAGCTTATTTTAAAACACTTGAGAAATTTCATTAACCACAACTCTCCATAATCAAATTTGCAAATAATGCAAAGTACAAACACTCAATTTACATTAATTAAAGTAACTAGCTAAATATCTATTACTCGTCTATTAAAACCTCGCGAATACCACTTCCACCTTGAGGCTCAGAAATAATACCATTACGTTCTAAAAGATCACTTATGCGTGAAGCTCTGTTATAACCTATTGAGAATTGTCTCTGAACTAAAGAAACACTATACTTTTTGTTTCTATGCTTCAATTCACGACAAAATTCAACAGCGTCATCATATAGCTTATCTTTTTCATCACTATTAGGAACAATTTCACCAGGAATTGCATTATCTTCATTAAGCTCTGTTGTTGTAACAGATTCAATATACTCTGGACGACCTCTTGAACGCCAACTTTCGGTAAACATTTCAAGCTCATCATCTTTTATATAAGCTCCATGTGCACGGCGAGTGAAATTTGTACCATCATTAAATTTAATAAGCATGTCTCCATAACCTAATAAATCTTCAGCACCGCTTTCATCAATAACAATGCGTGACTCCAAACCTGACTTAACCTTAAAAGCAATTTGACTTGAAAAGTTACTTCTAATAACACCTGTAATAACATCTGAACGAGGACTTTGTGTTGCTAATATTATATGAATACCACAGGCACGAGCCTTTGCAGCCAATCTTGCTAATAAGCCTTCTACATCTCCATTTTTCTTAAGTTGTAAAATAAGATCAGCAAACTCATCTACAGCTATAACTATGAATGGGAATTTTTCAAGTTTAGGAGCTGTCATGTCCATACTGTCTGATGGATGCCAAGTAGGATCCTTAAACGCTGAATTCTGACTATTAGCCTGCTCTATTAAATTGTTATAACCACTTATATTACGTACACCTAACTTAGACATTATTGTATAGCGTCTTTCCATTTCTTGAACGGCCCAACGTAATGCACTAGGAGTCTTTTTGACATCGGTAATAATAGGCGTTAATAAATGTGGAATATCATGATACATTGAAAATTCCAACATTTTTGGATCTATAAGAATAAGTCTTAATTCTTTAGGAGTATGCTTCATCAATAATGATACAAGCATGGTTCCAATACCTACTGATTTACCAGAACCTGTAGTACCTGCCACCAGTAAATGAGGAGCTTTTGCTAAATCTAAAATTACAGGTTTGCCTACAATATCCTTACCAATTGCCATTGGCAAGTCAGCCTTAGACTCTCTAAATTCAGCAGACTCTAAAAGTGAACGCATATTGATAAAGCCACGTTTTATATTAGGTATTTCAATACCAACATAAGGTTGACCAGGGATCACTTCAATAACATGAATACTTGGAGCACAAATTAAGCGTGCTATATCTTTACTTATCGCTACAATATTTTTAACATAGCCCTTCTCAAGCTTAATCATGTAACGAGTAATTACAGGTCCACTTTGATATAAATATTTTGATCTTGTTTTTCCAGTTAAGGGATCTATATCATCCTTTGTTGCAACATGAGCTTTAACATTGCAATGCTCAAAGCAAGCATTCAATTTACGAACGACCTCAAGAATATCTACTTCAGAAGTAGTGATTTCATTACTTGTAGGCTTTGCAAAAATATTCAATGAAGGGTATTCACCATTATCATCATCAGGTAAATTCACATGATTGTTGTTAAAGTTAAGTCCTACAGGCATATCACTATCAACATCAATAAATTTAAAACCATTATTTTCCATCTTTGGAGGATCGGAAGGCTCTATTGAAGCTATTGGTTCAGGATTAATTGATTGTAAAGACGTTTGTTGTGCAACAGTACTAGGTTGCTTAGTTTCTCTTTGAATTGCATTCTCAGCAGAGTTCGCAGGCATTAATCCTGCAAAAGCATCTTCCTGTTTTCCTCGATTGATTTCTTTATTCACACCTTCTGCTACAGGTGTAAAACCTGTAGGTAAAGATTCAATCTCATCACCTTGAAGATTTTCTGATTGATTACGAATATCTTTAAAATCTATTATGTTAGTTGTATCAATATATTGTTCATCATCATTAGCTGTTAAATGCAAATTATTGGTATCATAATTCAACTTATCATTATGATTCTCAACGTTTTCTACGGATTTTGTAACATTATTATTTGTTGCTACGGTACTTACATCTGGTTCATTAGTTTGTGGCACCATGGAATCAATATGTTCATTATTGAATTCTTCATCTCTTTGTTTACTTGGACTTGGAAGAACTACTGTTCGAACATGCTTCATTTCAACTTTAGGTTCGGAATTTTCAACAAAAGTATTTTGATTATGAGTATCTAAATTATTAGCTTGAAGATTGCTTTCTACATAAGGAGTTGCAACATCATCAACAATAGTATTTTCCACATCAGAAAAATTTAATGTAGGTTCAACTCTCTCTTCTATTGGAGAATGAGTTTGAGATTCATTAGCTACCGTTGGTTGCTCAGGATCTACAGTATTTAATCCAGGAATAACTAAATTATCTTCAGAAATTGATACATTCTCTGAATTTTTTTGTTGTGATGGAATATTTGGCTTTGTAAAATCTACTAATTCACTTGGCAAATCATTGTCAATAGGACTATCTTTTATAGAATTATTAGTTATATTATCGGTTTGACGTGGTACATCAACAATTGAAAAATCTTCAACCTGTTGATCACTTGCTTCTGCAGATTCATCACTAATAAAATCATTTTCTTTCGTAGTTCTATTAAATAATCTTGAAAAGAATCTTGCAATATAGTCTTTATAACTAAACGGAGCTAGTACAACTGTCCCTACTCCAGCACATATTGAACTAAGGGTTAATCCTGTAAATAACACTATGCCTGCTAACAAAAAAGCTAACATAGCTAATACAGTACCTGTATACCCAACGTATTGCGACAATATATCGCAAATTACATAGCCTAAATGTCCACCCTTATTTTTTACGTTAGTAACATCAGCTTTTGATACCAAACTACATGATGAAATAAGCAAAAAATTCAGACCTATAATACGCACACCAATTGTTCCGTATTCAATTTCAGTCCAACGCACATTATTCCAAAGCAAAACCCATCCTAAATATAAAAGCAGGAATGGTATTAAGAAAGCACAAATGCCAAAATAAGAAAACAAACCATCAGAAAGCTGAGCACCAACAACGCCAATTACATTTTTTATATTACCAGCACTGATGGACGGATCATTAAGATAATTGTTATCAGCTTGATCATGGGTAAGCAATGCAAAAAATAATACAACGACACCAACTAACCAAAAAATAAATAGCACATCTTTAACGCGCTTAAAGCCGTCGTTAGGTCGAAAACTTTCAGCTAACAAAACAAACCAACCTTATTTCAATATCAACATTTAAAACACTTACAAAATAACACAGAAGTGTAAAAATACCAAACAAAAAACGCTCTCAATTAGTATTCCTAAAGAGAGCGTATTATACTACATTTAAAACAATATTTAAGCTTTATCTGTTATTCATTTTCAATTGGTTCTACACAGTTGATTACCAAATTTGAAGTTTGTTTCACTTCTTCCATTACAACATAAGTATGAGTATCACTTACACAAGGTAATCTCAATATTGTATCACTTAGGAGTTTACGATATGCAGACATATCTGACACTCTAGTCTTTAACAAATAATCAAAAGCTCCAGATACTAAATGACATTCTTGAACGTCTGGTAACTCTTGCACAGCTTTGCTAAAGCGATCGAAAACATCTGGAGAAGATTTATTTAAAGAAATCTCAACAAAAACTAGTAAAGAAGCACCTAACATCTTAGGATTCAATCTAGCATTGTAACCGAGTATATAACCACTTTTTTCAAGTCTTCTAACACGCTCTAGACAAGGAGTTGGGCTCAAACCAACTCTTTTAGAAAGTTCTACATTTGAAAGACGACCATCGATTTGAAGTTCAGTCAAAATATTTCTATCTATACGATCCAAATACTTGCTACTACGCAACTGTTCATCAAAGACTTTACCTTGTGTCATAATTATCCCTAAAACTCTTAATTGATATAACAATAATAAACATATCCATATCTATTTTTACCCTATGGACGTATTTGCCACCAAATAATCAGTAACATTATTTTTATCTTGTAACCAGCAAATTCAACGTATTTTAATATACGTCGGTAGCTTTATTATTTAATAAGCCTCATATAAGCTCAAAAAACTAAAACACCTATTTTATAGCTCTGCTATAAAGACCTTATGCATAAACAAAAACTTATGCTTAAAGACTCTTGCTACTACACATTTATAGCTGATTATCTTTGCAGGAGTATCATTAAAACCAGCAAATACTAATAATTAAAAATACAACACCAATAATATAATTTTTTGTTATTTAAAGCATCCTGCAATAACTCATTATTGGAAAATCTTCACTATGCGATTTTATGCAGTAGTTTGTCATTTGTAAAATTATTTATTTCTTTTAAAATCAATAAAAAAATTTATGACAATACTCTTAAATGAGACTTACTACTTTGAATTCATACATAAAACATATGCATATTAACATATAAAAAGCTTTATTATAAATACCCCTTTAAGTAAAAACATCAAAAAACTATTTCATTCTACTAAACATAAAAATAATAGTATTTATAACTTAATTGATAAGTAATAACGTGATTATTGAGTTAATATCACATTTAACTAAGTACAACCATCTTATGTTCAGAAACTTAACAATACTCAATGTTACTAAACATAATTTAAGTGCAATATATACTTGTAACAATTTTTCACAATTTATTACAGATTTAACAAATTTTTTTGCATGTCATATATTAAACTATAAGTAGAAATTAAAAATAAGAAAATATTATGAAGGTAGCAGTAAATATTCATTTTTAAACTGCAAAATTATTAGTTTCAAATTATCAAAAGGAAATATAGTATGTTTAATAAAACAACTCTTGCCATCGTAATGATATCAAGTCTACTCACTACAGCCGCATTAGCTGAACCACCAATGCATGATCATCAAGGACATAACATGATGCATCAAGATTCTCAAAAAGGTCATAGAAAATGCGATCCACAATTCATGACTTTAGTGATGATCGCTGATGCTGATAAAAATGGTGCTCTCAATAAAAATGAGCTAAAAGACTTTCAAGCTAAAGCGAAAGAATACATAGCAGCAAAACGCAAAGCTTTAGTAGACTTCTCAAAGGCTGATTTAGATAAAAATGGTTATGTTACTTTAGATGAACTTGCAAAGCTTTCGCCTGAACCTATTTATGCTCCAATGCCTATTGAAAACAAAGCAAACAATAAAGGTAATGATACCCAAATGGGTAAGCATCATAAGAAAGGACCTCATAATGATGGACAAATGAGCAATAGACCTTATGATCATATGAACGAATGGAAACCTTATAAGAATCCTGCTTTTGGCATGATGAAAAAATATGATGCAGACGCAGATTTACGCATAAACAAAGAAGAGTTCGCTGCTTTATATGAACAAGAAACTAAAAAAATTAACACTTGTGAAGAAGCGTTTACCAGCTTAAATAATGCAGACTTCAATGGTGATGGCGTTGTTTCATTGCCAGAAATACATAATAGTGTTGAACGTGTACATCTTAAAAATGCAAGAAACTTTATGATTCAACCTCGTTAGTTGCTAAAGGCATAATTTTGTAATACCCCAGTAAGTTGAACAAACCTATTGGGGTTTATTATTTAGAGCAAAGATATGATTATAG
>CAZTNG010000039.1:0-19620 GCA_964615195.1 uncultured Enterobacterales bacterium | reverse complement strand
GCCTTGGAATTTTGCCAAAAGTTAGGCCGCTAAAATAATAGCGACCTAATACTAATGAATTAAAATTAGTGTTAAATGATCTAAATAGCTATCTTGCTAAACGTAAGCTTACTATGGTGTTTATAAGCCACAACACTGAAAAAATAAATTGCTCGGCCCGCTTAGCGAATCTTGCGTCATATCTTACAGGTTTAAGTTCTCTTACTATAAATGACGATGATGAAAACATTGGACATTACCAAATAAGCTTTTGGCGTTCTAGTCATGGTACTATCGCCTCTGGTGATAATATAATTACCTATGATTCTAACGGCTATAAAATCATTGGTAATGAATATGTAGATATTACTAATGCTGACGACTTAAACGAATTTCATGTAGTCGGTACTGTTTTTAACCCCGATAATAGATCCTATCCAAACATTTATCGTTATCATGATAATTCTGAGCTTTTTTCTGAAGCTATCAAAGGATTTACTTTAGCAAGCTGTATGTTCGCTATTAATGATCGAGCAGAAATTGATGATCTAGGACGTTATATTTATGAACTTAGAAAGCAACGAGGTAATGCTGTTGTTATCCTAGTATGTGAAAGACTTTCTGGAATCCGTGCAGGCTCCGAACGCTTTTTATTAAGCTGTGGAGCAAACTTTATCTTTGAAGCCTCAGCCTCAAGCACCTATATAAATGCTATGCTAACCTGCTTTAAGGGATATACCTTTAATCGAGCTATTTCAATGGATTTTGAAGCTTTATTAACTCGCTACCACGATCTTAATCAACAAAAGCTAGGACTTTTAACACCTGCTGATTTTGCGCAAAATACCGCTGCACAATTATCAAATATGGATTTAGATATCATTGGTCACGGACTTCTAATAGTATTTAAAATTAAATATACTTTACCATCTGAAATTGTTGCAGAACAATTTATACCAGTACGTAGTGGTGATATTTGCACTTTAATCAATCGGAATTTAGCAGTATTTCTTCCATCCTGTAATGAAGAAGAATTAGAAACTGCATTATCACGCGTATTTGCTACAGATATAACCAAACTATTTGAAAGCTATTATTGCTATAGTCAGGATCATGAAATTTTAAACGAAGTTGAAAAGCTTAACCATGAATCCGAACTAAAACCTATATCTAAGGAACAAGTTAGAAGTATCACCGAACTGCAAACTAATATGCAAAATATGCGCCGCGGGACTACTTCTAAAATAATTATTAGCAATAAAGAAGCATCGAAGGTAGAAACCTTTGACTTAAACAATTTAAAGTAATGGGAATTTATATTATGGGATGTAATTCATTAGCATTATCAGACATATTTGAATTAGTGTTTATTTGTGCCTTAATTTTTATTCCTCTTGGCATTTGGTTCAAACATGTTCTACCTAAAATTTTTATTTTTCTAACTAGCTGGAGGAATCCTGTTGGCATAGAAAGCAAGGGAAGCTTTTCTAATTTTATTTCCAAAGAGCAATAATAGCTAACAAAAGGATCAACAAATGAGTTTAAAATCATTAACTAACAGCCTAGCTACACAGTTAGCGTTAAAGCCTAAAGGACTTGGCCTTTGGAGTGTGTATTTCTTATTTAAATTTGGTTTATATTTCACATCCTACATTGGTTTTAATTTACTACTAAATTTCTTGCTTTGTGTGGCCATGTGTTTGCGCCCTATAAACAAAATATTTAAAATATTTTACACCCTTATCCTAGCATTTTTAGCAATAGGTTTGCTATATCATGATAGCTACCTACCAGATCTACACCAAATATTAGTACAAAAACAAAATATTGCTGACTTTTCAACAATATACATTTTGCAATTTTTATCTGATTTTGTGAATATGCATATGATTGCTGCTATTGTTGGTTTATTACTAACAGTTTTTCTAGTGAAGGATTGGATACGTATCACAACAGTCATATACCTTCTCTTTATTTTGGCTGTTGGTTTAAATTACGATTTATTACCAACTAAAGAGGTTAAAATTGCTGTTACTAATACCAATAGTTACACCGATAATCAAGATATTCCTCCTCAAAATCAAATACCTAATAATGAAAATCTAAATAGCTATCTTGATGTTTTTAGCACCAAAGAAAAGCCTCGAATTATTACAATGCCTACACAGCTAGGCAGTAGCTTTGAACCTTTTGACATTGTTCTTATTAACATCTGCTCTATGGCTGATGATGATTTAAAATATTCAGGTCTACAGTCTCATCCTGTTTTTGATAAATTCGATATCTCTTTTCAGGATTTCAATTCAGCAGCATCATACTCAACACCTGCATCTCTTCGTCTCCTTAGATCAAATTGTGGACAAGAAACAGAAAGTGAAATGTACAGAACTAGAAAACCAGAATGCGAGCTCATAACTACCTTAGAATCAATTGGTTTTAGCTCCTCTCTTTATTTAGATCATACTGGTAAATATGGCAATTATCTTGAATCATTACGTAAGCTAGGCGGTTTAACAGCCCCTTTAAATGATTTAAATGCGCTTGGTATACAATACAATTCCTTTGATGGCAGCCCTGTTTATTCTGACAAGGATTTATTTGATAATTACCTTCGTCATATGAAAAGTGATGCTGTACATAATAACATCGCCTTTTTTAACCTTATTGCTCTACATGATGGTAATACCCTACCTAATGATCGAAAGCCATTAAGCTATAGTTTAAGAGCAAATATCTTACTAGATAATATCAACGAGCTTATTACTGATCTTGATAAGTCAGGCCGCAAAACTATGCTTGTAGTTATTCCTGAGCATGGTGCAGCTTTACGTGGCGATAAAATGCAAATTTCAAAGCTTCGCGAAATTCCTAACACTAAAATTACTCATGTACCTACATACATTAAGTTTATAGGTTTAGGATCAAATGATTCCCATAGTAGCCAAATTAAACTTCAAGGATCTTATAGCTACTTAGCTTTATCAGAAATAATACGTCGCGTAATTACAGGAAACATTTACAGTACAAATGACCGTAAGCAACTTAATCAAATTGTGGCTGATCTCCCCCAAACTGCGGACATATCTGAAAGCACAAATTCATTTTTTATGCGATTTGCCCAAAAGCCATTCTTTAAGCTAAAGGGAGATAGTTGGAAGCCTTATGTTGAATAATTGTTTAATCTAGTACCTATTTATAGATAATCGTAAACAAGCTCTTTTAATAGCCAGGTCTAAAGTATATTAAGCTTGGCTATTTCAAGGTAGAAAAAAACTTAATGCTTCTAATTAAATACAATATATTATTCATAAATAACAATATATAAACATACTTGAAAAAGAACAAAATATTATAAATATTATAGTAATTAATTATATATTATATATTTTTATAATTATCATTTCATTTCTAGATTTTTTATTATAAAATTCGATATTAAATCATTTACAATAATATATAACTTAGGATATTTTATGTCTTTAATTAAGTACGGCACAACATGGTGGGGGCAACAATGGCTCAATGCTTTAAGTGGCATTGATTTCAGTAATAGAATCGCTCGTGGTAAATCCTATGCAAACAATGGAATGGTACGTGATTTTGAAATTATTAAAGAAGAGGATGAGTGTATCATTAGTGCCAAGGTTAAAGGACATTCATATTCGTCCTACAAAGTATATATTATTTTGCCTAAAATCAGTAATGAACTTAAAGACAAATTCATAGACGCTATAATACAATCACCATTAATAATATCTAGATTATCGGCAAGAGAATTAGATCCTTCAGTTCTCGAAATTGCCGAAAATTTAGGAATTAATATATTTCCTAAGACATGGCATGACTTTGTTATGAAATGCTCATGTCCTGATTATGCAGTTCCATGTAAACATTTAGCTGCTGTTATTTACATAATCTCCATGCATATTGATGCAAATCCTTTCTTTTTATTCGAGTTGCGTAATATTGACATAATTAATGAACTCACCAAACGCGGTTTTGAATTTGACAAAATCAATACTTCTGAAATACCGACTCTTAATTCCCTATTTAAGAATATTAATGAAGCTTCTTTAGCAACAGACTCCACAATACCTGCTATTAAATTTACTAAAAATTTAGAAAAAACAGCTTCATTAAAAGATTATTCAGCTTTAACTCAAGCTTTACAATCACTATCAAATCTTACTTTCACTAGTTTTCCAAATGTGCTTGATAGCATTTGTGAATTATACGCAGAAGCCCCAGCTGGTTATATCTATGGTTCATTACGGAAAAACCTAAAGGATGTAATGAGCAAGGCTGCAATTGTTGCAAGCAAACAATTAAAAGATAATAAAGTACGAGATTTACCATCTTTCAATATAAAATATCCAATAGTAAAAATTGATAAAAATGGGAAATTTATATTCCATAAATCATTGAGTTGGACAATATATGAAAACGCTGATGATGAACATCCTGTTGTTAAAACCATGCCGTCTGCAAGCAAAACTAATGCTCAAGTAATTCAACCGCAAAACAATGCATTTGATCTATTTTCAGGATATTTTTCTGAAAATTCATTTGAAAATTCTTCAGATGAACTTGAAGCCTTATACTACATATGGGTAATTGCCACCAAACTAATTATTAATGGTAATGTGATTCCTCAGCTTTATACCCCCAAGGAAAATACTTTTGCTGTAAGGTGGATTCCTGTTATCTTTAATCCATCTATAGCCAAAATAATCAACGAAGTTGCAAACAATCTTCAGCATATCAATATCCAACTGTTATCAACTCCAACAGATAATGGTGAAATCAATAACCATGATCTGGCCTTAGCTTATCTATCATTATTTATTACAAGCTACATTGAACAAGGCTACTATGCATTTCTAGGAAATAAACAAGGAGATCCTAGCAATGAATGTGAAGTATTATTTAGACATGCAATTCTTGATAGTAGTAAGAAAAAATTTGGGGCAACAATAATTTTAGGTTTAGAAAATTGGTTAGCACCTTTATTTATGTTAAACCAATCTAAGGCTACTCCAGTTTTATTATTATCAGATTTACGTAATCTTGAAGAAAACGAAATTGATGTAGATGATAATGATTTTAATATAGAAGATGAACAAACAAAATCAAGTATAAATTTAAGTTTTGGATACAAAAATCTAACAGTAGGTGCAGACTTAGAAGAAACTTCTAACTTTATTGATATTTATGAAATACTAAATAACGATGATTATAAAGACTATCGCTTTGACTGCCTTCGCACAATGTCAAGGATCTCATCAATTTGTCCTAGCTTATATACTGTACTAACTAAAAACCAAGATACAGAATCTCCTTCTGAACTGTCATTCAGCGATTTAACAGTATTAATGCACGAATCCATGCAGCTTCTCGATCTTCTTGGTATTAATGTTATTATTCCCAAATCACTAAAAAAACTATTATCCTTAAACTCCTCCTTAACCATTGATATTGCTAAAAAGCATGATCATAATTTAGGATTTGTTAATCTCGCATCTCTACTTGAATTTAATTGGAAAATTGCTATGGGCAAACATCCTATTAAAGAAGCAGACTTTGCTCTATTATGTTCTAGAGCAGGGCAGATGATTAGATTTAATAATGAATTTGTATATATTGATCCTAAAACCATTCTCAAACTACAAAAGCAAAAGGATAAACAAAGAAAGCTAAACGAATCTTCCTTATTAAAAGCAATTCTAACCCAAAGCTTTGAGGATAGTAATGTAATTTTAACCCAACAACTAAAAGAATGCTTAGCTAATATATTCAGGGAATATGAAGTTGAAAAGCCAACTAATTTAAACGCAAAGCTAAGACCTTACCAAGAGCGCGGCTATGCTTGGCTATACAGAAATCTAAAAGCTTCAATAGGCACAATTTTAGCTGATGACATGGGGCTTGGAAAAACTCTACAAACAATTACTCTTTTACAAAAATTTAAAGAAGAAGGACTTTTAAAAGATAAAAAAGTTCTTATAGTTATGCCTACTACACTCTTAAGTAATTGGGCTCATGAATTAACTAAGTTTGCACCTAATATTAAATTCGAGTTTTTTTATGGCTCAAAAAGAACACTTTCTGATGACACAGATTTAATATTAACAAGCTACGGAACTATGCGCTCAGATATAAAAACTCTTAGCAAGCAAGAATATTCCATTGTTATAATTGATGAAGCTCAGGCTATTAAAAATAGAAATACAGCGACGTTTAAAGCAATAAGAACTATAAAAGCTCATGGCAGAATCGCCCTATCAGGAACTCCTGTTGAAAATAGATTACTTGAATATTGGTCAATAATGGAATTTGCAAACCCAGGCCTATTAGGAAGTGCAGATAACTTTATTAAAGAATTTGCTAAACCTATTGAATTTGAACACAACAAAAACGCTCTATTTAAATTTAAACAAATAACAGCTCCTTTTATAATGCGACGCTTAAAAACTGATAAATCTATAATATCTGATTTACCAGAAAAAATAATGATTGATGAATATTGTTCTCTAACAGCTGAACAAACAGCTTTATACCAAGAGGTTGTTGACCAAACCTTCGAAAAGCTTAATGATAATACTTCAAGCTTTGAAAGATCTGGCCTTGTACTACAACTCATGCTAAAACTTAAACAGATCTGCAACAGTCCTTATCAATACTTAATAAATGAAGAGAAATATGACTCCCCTCTTTTATCAGGAAAAGTTCAACGATTAAAGGAGCTTTTACAATCCATTAAAGACAATAAGAAAAAAGCTATTATCTTTACTCAATTCACAACTATGGGAAAGCTTTTACAAAAATGGCTTAGCACTGATTTTTGTAACAAAGAAGAAATCCCTTTCCTTCATGGAGAACTTTCATTAAAAGCTCGTACCGAAATGGTTGATAAATTCCAAAATGATCGTAGCACAAGATTTATGATTTTATCTTTAAAGGCTGCTGGTACTGGTCTAAACCTCACAGCTGCCGCAAATGTAATTCATTTTGATCTTTGGTGGAATCCTGCAGTTGAAAACCAAGCCACCGATAGAGCTTATCGTATAGGGCAAAAAGAAAATGTTCAGGTATATAGATTTATTACAAGCAATACTTTCGAAGAAAAAATAAATAATCTTATACAAAATAAAAAAGAATTAGCTGACATGGCAGTTGGCACAGGAGAAAGTTGGATTGGAGATCTATCAAAACAGCAAATAAAAGATATATTTACCTTATCAAATAAGAATGCCAATCAATAAAATAACAGCTAAAAGGGAACACCAAAATCTAAATATTTAGTTTTTAGTTTTTAGTTTTTAGTTTTTAGTTTTTAAAACATGTGGGCTACTTTTGGTAGCCCCTTGAGTGTTTGATGTTTAGAATTGATATTTAAAGTTTCTATGCATTTTTTCTCGATTTTGATTACTTCATCTTTTATAGCATTTATGGTTGCAACCTCATACAGGCTGAATAGAAGGTATAGAAAATCACTGTAATGTTAAACAAAATAGGAATAACCGCATTTCCATTTTTGCTTAAGTATTTCATGATCCTTTTGGGGTAACTAAGTCAAAATCTTCTTTAGTAAAGCAATTACTCCTAATGATAATATTGATGATGTATACATTACCGCTAAATGCATAGTAATGTGCTAATATATAAACTTATCATTATTCTAATAGGGATTATTCACCTTAAGATCTACTGTGAGCTTCGCAACAACTGTTTTGCAATGTTCTGTGTCATCCATCACTTGAATAGAGAAGTATTAATTTTAATATTTGAGAAGCCTACTTAAACTGTCTTTTTAGCAAGCTCATATCTTTCAACCACAACCATCATCTCCAAATCGAGGAAGCATTGCATTATAGAACTGCATTTTAAGATTTGCGATATACGACATTTTCATTATGGCTTTTTCAATATATGCACGAAGCCTCCAATTCTTAATTAAATACTGTTCAACGAAGCATTCTAAGAAACCAAGATCATAATTCACAATAAACATATTTTTTAAGCTGATTTTATTATGCTATAATTATGACAATAATAGTGGAGATAACGCATTATGAAAAAAATTGGATCTGGTGAGACTTTCACAAATTTTTACGACTTAAATAGAATTTACGTTGATAAAACTGAACAAATTTACTCCATGATTAATTATGATCGCGTGTTCTTATCCCGTCCTCGTCGTTTTGGTAAATCTACCATTTTAGATACTATCGCCACTCTTTTTGAAAAAGGCACGGAACCATATTTTAAAGGAACATGGATCTATGATAAGTGGGAATCTCCAACTTTTCCGGTGCTAAGACTTAATTTTTTAAGATACTCCAAAGACGATTACGATAGTTTTAAAAAATCTTTTTGCAATTCAATAACTGAATTTGCAATGGATTGTAATTATATTAAATTTTTGCCTAAAGAAGAACCTGCAGACTGCTTAAATTCTTTATTAGAAGTAGCCAGAAAAGAAAGTAAAAAATTTGTAATTCTAATAGATGAATATGATTGCCAATTATCTGCTAACATAAATAACGAAGCTTTATATAACGTATTCCAAAAATCACTACGAAATATCTATGCTGTTATGAAAGGAGCTGCGGCAATTAGATTCTTAGGTATTACAGGTGTAACAAGACTCAAGGATGTTTCTATCTTCTCTGTAGGCTCCGATATAAAGGATGCAACATACGATAGCAACCTTGCAAAAATAGCAGGCTTTACTAGAGAAGAAATCAATACCTACTATATTGACTACTTAAATTTAGCTGTTTCTTATAGTAAAAAAATACCTGTTGAACAGGTTACCACTGCCCAAAGAGACGAAGTGCTAGATCGTTTAGCTGTTGAGTATAATGGCTATTGCTTCGATGAATTTAATCGAAAATTTGTTTATTCAACATGGTCTGTAAATTCTTTCTTTTTTTATTTAGCAGAAAAAAAAGAAACGTTTTATGATTGCTATTGGTATTCTAATGGTGGCTTACCATCAATTCTAGTTAATTACCTAAAAAGCCATGATTTGAATATAGAAGATTTTACTCATGATGATATAGAAGTTGATCTTAATAGCTTCCAAAACCCAACCTCTTTATTAACCATGGATCAAAATGTGTTAATGTGTCAGACAGGTTATTTAACTCTACATTCACCTATCAAGTTTGGCTCCAAAGTTATTTTAGGTATACCAAATAACGAGGTTAAAAAAGCTCTTTACAGCATAATATCCCTAAAGCTTTTTGGAGTTGAAGCAGAAATTAGCATAGCTAATAAAAAGCTTCTTGAATATGGTACGGTGGAACAGCTGCACCCAATATTCTCGGCTATTTTAAATTCAATAAGCTATGAAAAATACCCAATAACATCTGAAAGTATATTAAGACTCTGCTTGCAAAAGTTCTTACTAGGTGCTGGAATAAACACACAAGTTGAATCCCAAAACTCGCATGGTAGATCCGATATTCAAATTGATTTTGACAATAGACGATTAGTGCTAGAGCTAAAGTATGTGGAAAATACAGATGAAGCTTCTTACAAGCTTGATGAAGCAAAAGAGCAAATAAAGCTACGTGATTATGGTAATGTAATGCCAATAAAGGAAGAGCTTGTTCGTATAGTCTTAGTCTTTAATGGTAAGGATCGTGAAATAGCTTATTTTGAGCAGGTGTAGATAATCTTTTGAAAATTACAAAAGGCTCAAAAAAATAAAAAACTATTCTTAATCAATCTGCAGTATCCCCAAAAGTTGAATTAAAACTTGAGGGGAATATTTTGTGTGTTATATCCTTTTGTATTTATTGCTTGTACATTGTTTTTTGTCGATTAATTTTACACCATAAAACATACAGTCAAGCCTTATTAAAAAAGGATTTTAACCACTTTTTAATCTAAAAAATTCTTAAAAAATCATCTCATTTTTCTAAAAAGCACAAAAGACTGCTAGAATCTTGTTTGGTTAGTTATTTTTCACTTAAATTAAGTGGGAATCTCGAGTTATATATAAATACCCATCAAGCCTTTTTAATTAATTTCGAACTAATTGTAAATTAGTAGCTTACTTTTTGAGAATTAACAACGTATGCCCCATGCCTATACTTGAAATTTCTTTATCCAAAGTAAAACCTGTTTTTTCGAGAATTTCAATAAATGTATCTGCATGATAAAAACGGCTAACACCATTTGCTAGAGCAGTAAAATAAAGACTGTTAGCTTCAATCACTAATTTGGCAACATCATTTTTTTGTCTATCACCAAATAACTCATTTATAACTAACTTTGCTCCTGGCTTCATTGATTTATAAACAAGAGCGATAATATCAGCAATCTGTTTTTCACTGAAGCAATCTAAAAATTGACTCATCCACCATAAATCAGCCTTATTTGGGAGTTTTATATTGTTCTCTAAAATATTCACAGGAAATGTATGAATTCTATCTTCCAACCCATTAGCAATAATATGTTGCATTGCCAAAGCACACTGCTCAGGTAAATCAATAATTGTAACATCAACTTCCTTATCAAAAGTAGTTGCTTCAATTGAAAATCTACCTGTATTACCACCTATATCATATATACTTTTTACTGAGCCTTCTGCAAAAAGCATAGGAATTGCTGAGGCAAAAACATGATCTGAATAAAAATGGTCAAAAGCAAACCAAGATTCTCTAGCCTTATTTGGTAGCTTACTAAGAAATGGATATATAGTTGAATACTCTTCAGTAAAATGCTCTAGCCCTACAGGTTTTTCCTGCTCAAGTGATTCTATTAAACGTTCCAAACCTTGATAACACACATCTTTCGTGAAATTAAAATTAACAATAGTCATAGGATCGTCATTTAAATACATCCCCACCTTTGATAATCTATATTCATTATTATCATTAGCTATAACTACATCTGCAGCTTCTGCAAGATCAAGTAGAATATTACAAGCATAAGAACTAATATTACATTTTTTTGCAAGTTCTGCTCTATTCATATAGTTTGAATTTAAAAGTTCTCCCAAAACACGCAGCATTCCAAATTTTTGCATTGCCGCAACTGTCTGAAAAACAAAAGGACTAACTGCAATCATATTTGCAGCCTTAATAGCCTCCATTGCCGAAAAATCATTAAATTTTTTATGTGTCATATTATTCCATTCTTATAATTAAATCTTTTGGGCTTAATCTGTAACGTGCTTTAAGCCCACTCAATTAATATCCCTTATCCTACTTTTTTGACAAACCGTCTAACCAAATATTCAGCTACAAACATTATTCCTATAAGGATATAAGCAATTACACCATTGTATAAGGTCCAAATCTCTCTATTTCCATAGATAACTGTTACTAAAGCTATTGAACCATTTACCACAAAAAATAAACACCAAGCTATTGTTACATTTCTGCAGTAATCTTTAAAAGCTAAATTTTGAAGTTCCTTTTTAACATGCAATGACGCAATCTTTTGCACAATAGGAATATTGTTTTTTGCAAGAGAACTACCAAACACCGTTAAAAAGACAACATTAATCATCACCGGGTATAGTAATAAAAAAACTTCATTTCTATTATCCCAAAGATAAAGGGCCATCATTAGTAACCCAATAGTAAGTAACACCAAACCTTCAAAAAGTTTTTTTAAACCTCCGGCAATGAGTCTCACTAGTAAAACCAATGGCAGAATAATTGCTACAACAATAGTTAAATTATGCTGTAGTAAGTAATACACTAAAAAGGGATATAAAAGAGAGAAAATTGTCGCAAGAACATGAAATACAGTTCTCATGTATTAATCCACTCTTTTAAAAATCAATGATGTATTTACTCCACCAAAAGCAAAATTATTGCTCATAATATATTCACAGCTTAAATTTAAGCCCGAACCATTAATCAAATTTAGCTTGCCACAATTTTCATCAGGCTGCACTAAATTAAGATTCGGTGCAAACCAATTGGCTCTTTGCATATAAATAGATATTATTGACTCAAGTGCTCCAGCGGCTCCAAGTGTATGCCCCATATAGCTTTTTAGGGTGGCAACAGGAACTCTATCACCAAATAATCTAAATGTTGCAGAGCCTTCTGCTATATCACCATTAACTGTACCAGTACCATGTGCGTTGAGATAACCAATGCTCTCAGGTTTTATTCCTGCATCAGCTAATGCTAAACGCATACATTGTTCCATATCAATCGTTGAAGGATTGGTAATATGGGTAGCATCACAATTAGTAGCGACCCCCACAATTTCAGCATAAATCTTTGCTCCACGAGCGATTGCATGCTCATATTCCTCTAAAATAAGAGTCCCTGCACCTTCACCAACAACAATTCCATCACGACTAATATCAAAAGGACGAGGGGTTGAATTAGGATCTGAATTACTCTGAGATGTTGCAAAAAGCGCATCAAACACTCCTACCGCAAAAGGTGATAATTCCTCTGCTCCACCTGCAACCATTACATCCTGTACACCTGACTTTATGGACTCATAAGCATAACCTATAGCTTGAGAACCAGAAGTACACGCTGTAGATGTTGCTATAACACGACCATGAATACCATAAAAAATTGATAAATTCACAGCTACAGTATGCGGCATTATTGCTACGTAGGTAGTGGCATTTAAATAACTAACATCCTTTTCAAGTGTAAAATCAGCCACGTCACGCATAGCCTCTGAGCTTCCACCACAGCTTCCATAAGCAACGCCAGTTCTACCATTATGGAGAACCTCACTATCTAGTAAGCCTGCATCTGCCAAGGCTTTTTCCGTAGCAGCAGTGGCAAGTCTACCAACACGCCCCATAGCTCTTGTTTTTTTTCGGGGATAGTTAGGAAGTTCTGTTGTAACAGGACAAACAAGCTGAGAATTTAAATTCTTGTAGGTAGCTAATTCATCCCACACAACAGTAGAATTTTTTTGAGCTTTAAGAGATTGCATTATTGTTTCGTAATCTGTACCTATTGGTGAATAAGCTCCCATCCCAGTAATGACAACTCTACGCATTAGCACATTCCCCCATTTACATTAATAACCTGACGAGTAATATATGCCGCACCATCTGAAAACAAAAAGGCTACTGTTTTGGCAACTTCTTGTGTTGTACCAGTTCTGCCTAGTGGTACCATAGGTAGTGCATGCGCTAAGATTTCATCATCAATCATACCAGTATCTATTATTCCGGGCGCCACGCTATTCACAGTAATTTTTCGCTTAGCCAACTCTATAGCAAGACTCTTGCAAGCTGCGATAATACCAGCCTTTGAAGCACTATAATTAGCTTGTCCCCTATTACCAACAATACCTGAAACAGAAGAAATTGCAACTATTCGTCCACCTTTACGAAGATGAATCATCGGCATAATGCATGGATTTAAAACATGGTAAAAGCCATTGAGATTAGTATTAATTACGCCATGCCATTCATCACTACTCATAGCTGGAAATGCATTGTCAGCGGTTATACCTGCGTTTGCCACAACGCCCCAATAAGCGCCATGTTCATTAATATCTTTTTCAATAGCCTCTCTTGTTGCAGATTCATCAGCAATATTCGCAGCAAAAACAACAGCCTTTTGCCCTAGTTCAATAATTTCCTGCGCCACAGCATTTGCCGCTTCAACGTGACTATTACAATGAAGAGCTATATCAAAGCCATTGCAAGCAAGCTCTAAAGCAACAGCCTTTCCTATACCTGTACCTGCTCCAGTAACTAATACACGACCTTTGCTTTGATTCATAAAATATTCATCCTTCAATTATTATAAATTTAGCTGTTAATTAGCTATTAAAATCATTTAAAGCTTTATCACCTATAATATTTACCAACTGTTCACCATTTGGAGAGAATACAGTCAGCTTTGCAGATGCAATTTCATCATTAGTATTTGCGTCAGTTGTCACAACCACAGCACTAACTACACCATCATTTAAATTTGAAATTTCCACTTTTGATTTTAATGTTATTCCTGCAGGAATTATCCCTGTGTCATATTTTTTAGTTATCTTCATAGCTCTAACTGATAAAAACAAACCTACTTTAGTTTCACTTTTATCAATGTAATACATTTTATAAACTAATATTCCAGCAACAGCCTGAGACATTACCTCTATTAAGCAGAGAACCGGTAAATTATTATTTGCATCAAGAGCGACACATTCTCTTTCACCAACCGTAAAATAACCACAGCCATGATTATATTCACCTGCAGTATCAAAAGTAATACCATCACAAAACAGCATAGGTGACTTTTGGGGCATAAGCTTTTCAAAAAGATCATGTTCAATTGCGTATTTAATATCCATCCTATACTCCAAAAATTAATGACACATTATTTCCACCAAAGGCAAAGGAATTAGACATTACTACTTTAGTTTTAGGTTTGGTATTCGGTAATGTTACAAGGTTTAAATCACCAAATTCCTCAAAATATTCATTTGTTTGATATGGCTGAAAGGGGAGATTAGCATTTTGTTGTAAAATCAGCTTGCAAATATAAGCCTCAACAATTGCAGCTGCACCTAGGGTATGACCAGTTAAATGCTTTGATGAGGATATAGGTATAGAACCATCAAATATAGCCCTAATTATATTCCCTTCCATTGCATCATTTAGCTTAGTACCTGTACCATGCATATTCACATAGCCGATATCAGAAGGCTTCAAATTTGCCATCTCTAGAGCCTTTTCCACTGCGATAATTCCCATTTTACCTGTCGGATCTGGAGCTGATATATGGTGAGCATCACTTGTAGTACCGTAGCCTAAAAGCTTTAAAGCACCAGATTCAAGAGGCTCTCTTGTTACTAATGTAAAGCCTGCACCTTCGCCTATGTTTATGCCATGTCTATCCTTGTGAAAGGGCAAACATGGATCTATTGATAATGCGCCTAACGCATGAAAACCACCTACTGTTATTTGACTAAGTGAATCTGTTCCACCAGCAATAACCGCATCACATAAATTTGCATCTAATAGACCCTTTGCACTTATTAGTGCGTGAGCTGCTGACGAACAGGCTGTAGCAACAGTGTAGCAAGGACCTAATATATTAAGCTTTTTACGTAAAAATTCTGAAATACTCCCTATTTCATAAACCTCAGGATTATAGGTTAACATTCCTTCTTTATTAGGATGTAATTTTTGAAAAAGTTCTACATCACTTATAGCCGAGGTAGAGGTTCCTACAACCAAACCAATTCTTTTAGAACCAAACAAATCAATTGCGTTTTTTATTAAATGATCTAGCTTAGCAATACAAAGCATAGCTAAAGAGTTATTTCTATGCTCACAGTCTTCAGCAATAAATGGTAGTTTTCCTAAATAAGCTGAAATGGAGTTCGGCAAGTAACCGGTTCTATTTTCAAAGCTAGCATTAATTCCAGCATTTATATTTTTTATTGCGTCATCATCATTATCTCCTAATGAAGATAAAGCATTTAAACCGTTAAGGTAAGTCATTAAATACCTCCTTATTTAAGGTTACTCGCAAAAGCATCACTAGTAACACAATACCTAATAATCCAAAGGAAATAACAATACCAAAAGAGGATATTACAGCTGTTGCAGAAAATGCTAAAGCGCCAAATGAGGCCTCGGTAGTTAAACAAGAAACCGTTATACTTTGTAATACCTGTAAAGAATTTTCCTTATTCATTTGATGCATAAATACACAATAATCAGCACCTAATCCCAAGAGCATAAAAAGAGCTAAGGTTGTAAACAAGTTAAAATAACCAGATGCTATAAAAATACAAGCCACTAGACCACAGCCACAACCACCTAGCATTGGTAATACAAAACGACTAAAAGTGAACTTTTTAAATAATGGAATAATCGCCATAACCGCTAAACCAAAAGCTATGATCAGGGCCCAATTAAGCTCAATTCTAAATTTGGCAAAAACTGTACTCCATAGCGATCTTTGATCCATTTTTTCCACATAAGGAAGCTCTGCTAAATTTTTAGCTAAATCCTTATTATCTGCATTTACTCTCAATAAAACACTATGGTTAGCAAAAAACGCATGAATATCCTTTGGGTAATCCTTAAAACTAAATTCAGCTAGCAAAGTAGGTTTGGCCATTTCATTTATGGTTAATTGCTGTTGGGCAAATTTTTTTTCTAATAAAGGATACATTTCAATAAAAGCTTCTTGCTGAGACTGTTGGGTTCTAGCTGATGGAATAAGCTTACAAGGCATGAATACCCCATTAAGCAAATCTGAAGCCACATCAAACTCTAGTTGTTCACAGTTTTCTAATGCATCCTGTAAATCTCTGCCTGTTATTATGTAATTGGCCACGTGTTCATAGCCACTAAGCACCTGCTGAATATGGTTATTCATTGAAATTAATGTCGAATTCTTCTCCTGCATATGGGCAACATCATCATCACCATCCATTTGAGATACCCCAAATAGCCACATTAAGAATGAGAAGCAAGCAAAAAATAACACAGTAGCTCTTGGCGTTTTGATAAGAAGCCATAAAACGGCTCTAGCAATAATAAAATTAGGTGTTACTTTTAGTTTCAAACTAGTAATAAAGGCAAATACAATTAAAAATGTGCTAGATAAAGCAACTAAAGCAAACAAAGCTAGCTCCTTTAATACAAGTAAATTAGTAAATACTAATACTAGGTAAGCTAACATGCTAGTTGCTAATGAAAATAGTAACGGTGTTTTAAGCACTGAACGAACCTTTTCGCCGCAAGCTTCTTCACTTTTAGCCGTAAAAACATGTATACAGTAATCCACACAAATACCAATTAAACAGCTTCCCATAGCTAGTGTCATTGTATGAATTGAACCAAAACCAATAATCACAGCTAAAAATCCGGCTAGCAAGGATATACCTAAAGTTATAAGAGTCAAAAGTAACGGACAAACTCCTCTGTAAGCCAATACTAGTAGGAGTACCAATACTATAGTAGATACCCAGCCTATTCTAGACATGTCATTAACCGAAGCCTCTGTTGCCGCCTGTGTAAAATAGCTTTCGCCTGTGTAAAAAAGGTCTACATTTTCGGAGGAAAGCTTTTCCTTTAGAGCTAAAGATGTCTTAGCGAGTTCATCTCTTTTAATATTATTTAGCTTTTCCACTAGATAGGCATTTATTATGTAAAACTTTTTTCCATCCCTTTCAACGAACAAATTACCCTGTTCACTTATTTTAAAATCCTTAGCTTGCTTGGCTACTAAGGTTCGCATAGTCATGAATGGATCATACTCAAGCTCATATGAACTATAGCCACCTATTGGACTAAACAAAGCATTATCAACAGCTTCATTTAATTGCTCCACGGCTTTATTATCTAAAGAAGCTCCCTTATGCACATACGGCAAGGATGTATATGCATACTTATGCTTATAATAAAATTCAGCCATTGCTTTTGTGTCAGTAAAGCTTGTCATCTTAAGCTCAGAAAAAGAGCCTAATAGTGATCTTACCTCACTAACAGCCTTTGTTGCAGCCTCTTCATTATCGGAGCTTATAAGATATATTAGCTCCCTACTTACCATTTCCTGAAAATAACTAAAATCAGAATTTGTAAAGCTATCCTCGGGTAATACAGAATTGATAGATGTATCAATAAGCTTATCAGTGTTATTTATACGATATACACCTACAGAGCCTAAAACAACAAATAGGAGAATAGTTAATAACCTTAAAATAAGTATTTTATTCATGACAGAAATTCCCCTCTAAATTTTTATAACCTATAGTATTTTGATTAATAAATTCAAGATTAGTATAGCTATTATTGAGCTCAATGATTTTTATACGCTTTACAAAATTACCATCAAAGGAAATATTTATAGAAAAAATTACTTTGGTTAAAGGCTCCTGCTTTGGCCTTAAATAGATTTCTTGTTTATCTTGATTTCTAATAATACTAAAGCTTGATTCTAGCTTTTCTTCATTTTGTGCTAACAAAGCCGCAAAGGTTGTAGACATAAAAGAAAGCATACCATCCTCGTCAGTGGAAACTAATTTTTGTGAGCCGTCCTTTCCAAACTCAATGACAGCTTTTTGATTTATCAACCAACGTCTTTCTATTGGCTTTTTAACCTGCCAACATATTCCTTCTTTCGCTGCAATCATGGCATTACCAAATGATTTAAAGCTTCTACCATTATTAGCAAAAAATTTGGTCATTACAAAATCTGTTTTAGTAATAGAATCAGCTGAAGTTGGAATTAAAGCGGTCATCGCAATTGAAGGTACAAAGCAAAATAGAAACATGCATGCTAATAAATATCTCATTATGAGTCCTAATTTTTCCAATCTTTTTATAAAATTAACTTTGTTTGGTATTAATAACACTCATATTAATTCAACTTAGGATCCTCACCCTCAGCTATTAAAAATTCGGTTATTTTTTTGATAAATCTATCAGGCATAAAAAAGCTAAGTTCCTTACTATCCTTTGGTAAAGCAACCTGCACAGATTTCCCCTTGACGCAAACCTCGCCATTTCTAATAATTTCAAAGGTATGTACTAGTCTATTTTCAAACTCATCTAAATTTAATCTAATTTCAAATTCATCTAAAAGACGTAGAGAATTGACATACTTTAATCTTTCTTCTACGATTGGGAAAAAGTAATTTGCATCACTGATAGCATAATAGTCATAACCTACTTTGCTTAAAAATTCACCCCTAGCCTTTTCAAGATAGCGCAAATAATTACCATGCCATACCACTCCCATTGGATCGCAGTCATAAAACTCAACCCTTTGCTTAGATATATATGTGTAATAGCTCATACCGTTCTCCAAATATTTATAAATATCTTATTATTATAAAAGTGTATCTCTATCTATTTTTTTCTTGCCAAAAGCTATAAAAATTAAACCACTCACAAGGAGAGACTAATAAAACCTGCTCTAGCTCTGCAGCATATTTGTCAACATAAAGCTGTAATTGTTTATCGCGATCTTTTCGAGGTAATGAACAAATTCCCCACTCATTCAATATCAATTTATGCTTACTTCCTACTCTTAAAGCAAACATTGTATAAACAGGTACCTTTAACATATGAGCCAAAATCCAAGGACCTTGAGGAAAATTTGCTTTTCCCCCTAAAAAATTGGCTTCCACAGATCTTGTATCAGAGTTAAGCAATCTGTCACCTAAAATAACAACCCATTCATTTCGAGCAACTCTTTGGGCTAAATCAATAGCAGTTGCCGGAGTAATTTCATCAGCAATTATAAAATTTAGTGAGCTATTAGGATTTATTGCTGACATAAAGTTTACTATACGCTTACTATTAGACACAATTATTAGAATGTTTATAATCTTTTTAGGCTTAAAGGAATTTATAGCCCTAAGAACATCTAAGGAACCTATATGAGCACCAACAATTAAAGCCCCTCTTTCCTCAAGTTCTGCCCTTTTAAGTATATCTAAAGCATTATTAACTGAAATCAAATCATCCTTCGAAACAAAACCTTGCCAAGCTAAAATTCGATCAAATAAGCTACTACAAAAACAATATATATGACGAATAATACCATTCGCAGGTAAAAGAACATTTTTACTTTTGGCAAAGCTTCTGATTCGTAATAAATAATCCCTTGAAATATGGCTCTTCGTGCATATCTGTGGGTAAAATTTAAAAAGCAGTGCACGATAAAG
>CAZTNG010000038.1:0-19643 GCA_964615195.1 uncultured Enterobacterales bacterium | reverse complement strand
TCTGACAACTAAAAAGCATAGCTGTAAAATTCAACGTTTTTATGATGAGAATTAGAATAATAAAGAGGAGTAAAATCTGCAAAAGCAGATTTTACTCTTCTAAATATTTAAATTGCTAACTCTAATTACTTGTATTGATTACTTTCATAAGCTTTAGCACATTATCTTTTGGGGCTCATTACATAAAAATATAGGATGACTAACTAGAATACAGTACATAAGCATCTTATAATTTGCAGTGCTAACTAAAACTTGTGTACTTAATATTATTTTCTTTACACCAAATAGCAATACTTTTACCGCTACTGATTTTAGTTATGGAATTTCTCAAGCAATTGCTGATGCACAACTGTGTAATCACAGCATATATCACTCCTAAATAACTTTTGCATGATTATAAAAGATGATCTTTGGAATATAAGACGCTAATTGCTAATACGCTTGCCTTTTAGTAAATAAAAACATTAATTCAAGTGCTTAAGTTAGCTTATAAAATCGTGTTTTATCGATTTGATTTAAAACTTTGTGTAGTCGCTTTCGAAAATACATGTAATTATTAGCAAAACTTAATAAACTTATGTTATAAGTATCTATATGTTTATGGACGTTGAAAAATTTATTAGATTGTATTTTAGAAGTCTAAATACTTTGTTTTGTGTCTTAGGCGACGATTATTGCCGTAAAAGATTGGTGGCAAATTTTGATTAACAAATATTATCAACAACAAATTTCTTTATTACGAGAATTGGGATCTGAATTTAGTCATAAATACCCAGTTCTTGCTCCTATGCTTGCAGGTCAAAGTGCTGATCCTGATGTAGAACGATTATTAGAAGGCACCGCTTTTTTAACTGGTGCTGTTCAAGAACGTCTGGATGACGATTTCCCTGAATTAGTGCATGGCTTAACAGAATTAATGTTTCCCCATTATTTGCACCCAATACCATCGTCAACAATAATAAAATTTAGTGGTCAAAAAGAGTTAATTACAGAACAAGTGATATCAGTAGGTACTGAATTAGCAAGTCGTATAGTTGATAATCAAAGTTGTAGATTTACAACCACTAATGAAGTTAGAGTTTATCCTCTAGAAGTTGCAGTGGTTGAAGACACACCAAGTAAGCTAACTCTTAAATTTAGTTTCAAAAATGGTTCCCTAAAGTATTTCAATTTAAAGCAGCTTAAATTATTTATTTCTGGAAATTTTGGTGACGCAGCAAATATGATTTTTACTTTAGTAAACTCGCTTAAAGAGGTAACTCTTAGTGATGCTAATCATAGTATCAAGTTATCAAAGAAAGAATCTATTAATGTGTTATCAAAAAATGAACTTTCTGTGATTCCCTATAAAGAAGATATGTTTAATGCATTTCGTATTGTGCAGGAATATTTTCAATTACCTGAAAGTTTTTGTTTTTTTGATTTACTAAAGTTAGATGCATTAAATTCAGATAGCAGTTCTTTTAATGTTTCATTTGAGTTTGATGATAATCGTGCAGCTAAATACAATGGGTTAAAAGTAGATTTTTGTTTATTTTGCGTGCCTGCTGTTAATATATTTAAATATGAAGCAGAAACAATTTTAGTTGATTTTCATCAAGCAGAATATAAGGTAATGCCATATCGCAATAATTCCTTCCACATATATTCCGTAGATAGAGTTGTTGGTTTTGTACAGGGAACTGTAAATGAGCGTGAATATAAGCCTTTTTCACGTTTTAATCCACAATCGACGATGCAACCAGTATATTCAATAAAAAGACGTAAAGCTCGTCTTGCTGAAGGCACAGATGTTTATATTAGTGTAGCAACACCAAGCTCTGTAGATGATTTTAATACAGAAACATTAGTTTTAGGTGTGACTTGTACTAATGGAGAAATAACAGAAAAACTGCGTCTAGGTGATATTTGTGAGGCTACTGAAACTACACCTTTATTTGTTGAGTTTACAAATATAACTCATCCTACATCACCTGCTGAATGTCCTTTAGGTAACAATTTATTGTGGAGAATGCTTTCACATATATATCTTAATCAAAAGTCTGTAGCAACATTAGAAGCGCTAACATCCTTGTTGAAATTGTATATTTTTACAGATACTAATAATAAATCTCAGGTACAAGTAAATACTCGTAAGGTTGAAAGTATACAAAATGTTTCGCGTAGTGATGCAACAAGATTGGTTAATGGTGTATTGCTTCGAGGTAGCAAAATAAATATTAGTTTTAATGCTGAAGGTTTTGCATCACGTGGAGATATGTATATTTTTGCAAATGTTATTCAATCGCTGTTAGGCGATTATACAGCCATTAATAATTTTACTATTGTGGATTTTACTGATTTAAGTATTGGAGAAAGTTTTAGATGCCAAGAATTACAACTAGGCAGTCGCAACCTTCTCTAATAAGAGCGTTGCTTGAAAAACCACAAAACTATTCTTATGGAATGGTTATTAAGCTGTTGCGTGGATATTTTGGTGAAAACGTTAAAATAGCTACTCATCCAGAGTTGACGCTTGCTTTTAATGCATCAGATGTATCAAGCATTAAAATTTATGATTTATCTAATTTGGCTCAAACTATTGATGGAAGGTGCATTGCACACACAGAGCTTTCGTCTAATGAGTTGTTTAGAAAAATAGATTTTTATGAGAGTAAAGTAGAGCAAGCTAAGTCCGACATTAAAGATGAAAAAGAATTGGCAATTGCTTTAGATGAAATTAGTATAAAAAAACCTTCAGTATCTTTTGATATAGGAGTGAATTTTTTAGGTTTATATGGTTCATCTTCTCCATTACCAATTTATTATACTGAAGGCATTATCAGGGATGAATCAGATGATAACTTTAGTACTAGTGATTTTTTAAATGTTTTAAATGAACCTATATATAATCAGTATCATACAGCTTGGTGTAAATATAGTATTTTTGAAAGAATTGTTGAGAATAATGACTCATCTTTAATAGAACGTATATTTTGTTTTGCAGGTTTATCTCTTAAAAAAATTAGAGAACAAAATTTAAATATGTTTGATGTTTTGCCATATATTGGAATTTTTTCAATGATTCCTCGTAGTGTGGCAGGTTTAAAAGCAATATTGTGTGGTGAATTTGGCTCAAAGGTATCGATTGATGAGTTTGCAACCAAATTAATGTCAATACCTCAAGAACAGAGAATGAGTTTAGGTATTGCAAATACTAATCTTGGTGAAGATGCTTATTTAGGTACGGTCATAAAAACAACTGATGGAAGTATAAAAATTAATATTGAGTGTGATGATTTCGTTCAGTACTCAGCATTAATGCCTGGTAAGATTTTATATAATAAATTAAAGGGGTTACTAGGTCTGTACATGATGGATAGAATTGATGTTACTTTGTTTATTAAATTAAGTAATTCTATTCCTAATAGTATCAGATTAGGTGATGAAAATGTTTTAGGTATAAGTACTTATTTGGATGGAGTAAAGCAGTCAAATTGTATGAGCTTTACTTTACCTTTGAGCTATTAAATATCAAGGAGCAAAATGGATGGTGAACGTTGATTTGCGACAGCTATTGGGGAAACTTAATTTCTATTGCACAAATACTCTAAACAATGCTGCAGGCTTATGTGTATCGCGTACAAACTATGAGGTAACTGTTGAGCATTGGTTAATAAAATGTCTAGAAAGCCGTGATGGTGATTTAGCTGTATTACTTGATAATAATCAAGAAATAATCAGTTTGTTAATGAAGGAATTAAATCAAAGTCTAGATAGTAATGCAGGCGGAAATGGTGGAAAGCCTAGTTTTTCTCCGCGATTAACAGATTTACTTTCAGATGCGTGGCTTATTGCTTCTGTTGATTTAGGCCTAGCTCAAATAAGATCGGGCGCTGTAATATTAGCAATTCTTGAACATCCTATGGTTTATGGTCAGGAAGGTTGGTTTAAGGCTCTGAAAACATTAAATTCAGAAAAACTTAAAGCAAATTTTGCAACATACACTGCAAAAAGCGTAGAAAGTATTACTCCAACTGCTCAGGATGGTGTTGCTGCTGATGGCTCTGAGAAAAAAGGAGCATCTGCTAATGGCGGATTTATAGAAAGATTCTGTCAAGACTTTACAAAAAAGGCTGCAGAAGGCAAACTTGATCCTGTTTTTGGGCGTGATAACGAAATCCGTCAAATGGTAGATATATTAGCTCGTCGTCGTAAAAATAATCCTATTCTTGTAGGTGAACCTGGTGTTGGTAAAACAGCAGTACTTGAAGGTTTAGCTTTACGAATTGTTGAAGGTGATGTCCCTGAGATTTTAAAGGATGTTCAACTTATCGGTTTAGATATGGGCTTACTTGAGGCTGGTGCCGGAGTTAAAGGTGAATTTGAAAATCGTCTAAAGGGTGTTATTCAAGAAATTCAAAGCTCTACTAGACCTATTATTTTGTTCATTGATGAAGCTCATACTTTAATTGGTGCAGGTGGATCTGCTGGAACTAGTGATGCCGCAAATTTGTTGAAGCCAGCATTAGCTAGAGGTGAATTAAAGACTTGTGCTGCAACTACTTGGAGTGAATACAAAAAGTATTTTGAAAAGGATCCTGCATTAGCAAGACGTTTCCAATTAGTTAAGTTAGCTGAACCATCAGTTGATACTACAGCATTAATTTTAAGAGGTTTAAAAGCTAGTTACGAAAAATCTCATAAAGTTGTAATTAGAGATGATTCTTTACAAACAGCAGCTGAATATGCTGATCGCTATATTACAGCTCGTTTTTTACCAGATAAGGCAATTGATTTAGTTGATACTGCATGTGCTAGAGTGAAGGTCAATTTAAAAGCAATGCCTGGTAGCGTGGAAGATTTACGTCGTAAGTCTCAAGCCTTAAAGCGTCAAATTTCAAGTCTACAAAGAGATATTGATAATGATGTTGCTGTTGATGCAGATAAATTAGCTAATTTAGAAGCAGAGCTTAAGGCAAATGACATAAGCTTTGAGGAAGCTAATGCTAATTGGCAGAAAGAATTAGAAGCTGTTAATGCTGTAGTTGAAGCTCGTGCTAAATTACATGAAGCGCGTTCTCAAGCAAATAAAGAGCTTAGTGAAGGTGAAGAAGCAATAGATTTAGACGAAGCACTTGCAAATGTGAAAGAAAAGTCAGAAGCATTGGCTAAAATTCAAGGAAAGGATCCATTAATCCATTATGAGGTTACTCCTGATTTAATAGCTCAGGTAGTTTCTGATTGGACAGGTATTCCTTTAGGTCGTATGGCTCGTGATGAATTATCTACAGTGCTTAAGCTTGATGAAATTTTACAGACTAAAGTTAAGGGACAGAATGTTGGTATAAAAACTTTAACTACTGTCATCAGAAATGCAAAGTCAGGTCTTAAGAATCCTGAACAACCTCTAGGTGTATTCCTTCTTGTTGGACCATCAGGTGTAGGTAAGACTGAAACGGCAATTAATTTAGCTGAACAATTGTTTGGAAGTGAGCGTAGTTTAATCACTATAAATATGAGTGAATATCAAGAGAAGCATACAGTTAGCCGCTTAGTAGGTTCTCCTCCAGGATATGTTGGTTATGGTGAAGGTGGTGTTCTCACCGAAGCTGTAAGACAGCAACCATATAGTGTGGTTTTATTAGATGAAGTTGAAAAGGCTCATCCAGATATACTCAACATTTTTTATCAAGTATTTGATAAGGGTGTTTTAAGTGATGGTGAAGGCAAGGAAATTAATTTTGCTAACACTGTTATTCTATTAACAAGTAACTTAGCTACAGATGTTATTAGTGAGTTGTCTCAAGATGCAGATTGTACAAGTGAAGCTATTACAGAAGCTATAAGACCAATCTTAAATAACCACTTTAAACCTGCACTCTTAGCAAGAATGACAGTAGTTCCATATCGTTCTTTAAATCAAGAAGCATTGCATGCAATTACTATCTTAAAGCTAGGTAAACTTGTAAAGCTTTTAGCTAAGAATAATGGTATTGAACTTACTTATGAAAATAACGTAGTAGATCAGATTGTTGAACGTTGTCATGATGCTGAAACAGGTGCTCGTAATATTGATTTAATTATTAATGTTAATTTATTGCCAAAGCTATCAGCTTTTGTACTTGCTGCTATGAGTGAAGGAGTTGTTCCTAAAGGAATAAATCTTAAACTAGATGATAACAGTGAATTTGACATGGAAATTAAACAATAATTTTAGGACAGCCTCTAGCAATAGAGGCTGCAATTAAATATATGCAGAAAAAAAAGGTTTTTGTGACTGCAATGGAGAAAAATGAAGATATTGCTAAGGCTGTCTTCAATACCATTGGTAAATATGGTCTCGAGGCAAATGGTCATTTTTGGAACCATGAAGAGCCTGAAATAACAAAAGAAATACCTAGTGTTGAGCTTGAAAATGCTGATGCTTGGGTAATCATTGCTAATGATGATATTCCTCAAAGAGCAATGATAGGACTAAGCCTAACATTATTAATGTTAAAGAATTTTTCTAAAAATAGGATTCCTGTGCTTATTGTGGGCAAGGAACAACCTTTATCTCCAATTTTATCTTATGCTGAATTTTGTGCATTAGATAAATTAGGAGTAAAACTTGCTGCAAAAACAGCAATAAAAAAGCCGTGGCCTCAGGAAGAATTTCGTATATGTGCTCATAGTCAAGCTGGAGTAGGTTTTTGGCTTGAAGTGGGACCAATAAGTGATAGCTGGCAAGGAGTTTTAGTTGGTGCTGATTATTCGTTAAATGGTCAACTAGATTTCCAAGCAGTGGGTCCAAAAGGATCAATGCCAGAGCATTCAACACTTAACTATCCATTTAAAGATGCTAAATTAACCTTAAATGATATAGAATACACAGCGTATGGTTGTCAAAATGTATTAACTGAAGATGATAGCTATTTTGTACGTTTAAAAGGTGTGACTCCATCTGTTATCATTGGACAGGGATTAAGTGAAGATGCATCAATGGAATGCTTTGTTATAAAATTAGCTGTTTAGTAATATGATGTGGTGAAAATTGCATTTTCAACTATAAAACGATGTTATTAACTATAAAACAGGTTATTATTTATAAAAAATGTAACATGCTAAAAAATGGGGATATTTAAGTGAAAGAAGGTCTTATTAATTACCAGCAGGGTATGCTGCTTAAGCCACAGCATTTTCAGCTAGAATCTAGATTTCATGAAGAAAATTTGCATCGCATTTCTTTATTGCTTAAACCTTATTTGTATGGTGCCATTAATTTAAACCTAAGTGCTGATGCTCTTGCAGCACAAAAGGTAATAATTTCTGAAGGAAGCTTTTTATTTGGTGATGGATCATTTTGTGAAGTTGGTTCAAACTCATTATGTAATTCGCGAATAATACCTAGTGAAGAGCTTGAACTAGGTAAAATAGTTTCTGTTTATGTATGTCTCAAGAATTTTAGTAATCATGACTCAAACGTAAGTAACATTAATTCTATTGATGAGCTTGATGATTGCAATGCTCGCTATGTCTCACAATATGGTGGTGAAGAGGTTAATGATCTCTACGGCAATGGTATATCGAGTTCAATAAATGTTATTAAGTATAATTTACGTATATTATTTGATAGTGAGTTAGAAAAGGTAAGTGATTACGACACAATTAAGATTGCAGAGATTTATCGTGACGGTACACGTATTATTCTTAATAATGAATATGTTTCACCAACATTAAACTTTTTTTCAACGGATACATTAGCTAATATTTTAAATGATATTTCATCATTAGTAGTTTCTAAAACAAGACAGTTCGAAAAGTATAAGCATGTACGTGCTAATTCAACACTTTCTGGTTATGAAATTATGTTGCTTAATCTTGTAAGTGTGCTTTGTGATTGTGCTGCTAAGGTACAAATTTTACAAGAATCAGAACAAATTCATCCTTATGATGTGTGGAAGATTCTTACTCAAATAGTTGCAACGTTAAGTGCTTATTGTGATACTTTAAGTGCAGTAGATGAAGAACGTCGTTTTCCGAAGTATGATCACGAAAATTTATTTAAAATATTTTCTATTATCAGAAATGATATAAGGACAGAGCTTAATGCCTTGTCTGTTGGTCCTGAGTATATTATACGTTTTACTCGTACGGAAAATAATATATGGGTAGCCGATCTCCCTGATTTAACTAAGTTAGAAAGAATCAATGCATATTTGGCTATGAGTGGTGAAGGTGTTGACGTTAATACCATAACATTAAATTTCTACCAGCATATTAAGTTTGCGTCTCGTGATGCCTTACAGGGTTTAATTGTTAGATCATTATCAGGCATTCCTTTAGCATTAACTACCAATATTCCTGGTGGTTTGCCTTCATTAGATCGAGGCTTCTATAGCTGTGTAGATATTCATAATGATTTATGGCTAGATATGGTTGAGGTTAAAAGTGCTGCAATGCTTTGGGATGGTCCTCAGGATGCTCAACTAGTGATGTATATTACTAGAGGTCAGTAATGAATATAGTAAAAACAGTAGAACCTTTAATTACTGCAGTAATGCTTTGTTGTCGTGTGGATAATTCTGCTGAGTATTTTGATTTTGTTTTACGGACGAAAGAGCAGGTAACTAAAAATTTAAACTTTTTGCAACTTTCAGAAGAATGTAGGCAAGAAGTTTCATTTGCCATAACTGTTTTTATGGATGAAATAATTTTATTAAAATTCCCTAATTGGACGTTACAACAATTAATTTCATATTCTACGAATAAAGGTGGAGAAATCTTCTTTGATAAGCTTTCCGCCACAGAGGAACGTTATAATTCTCTCAAGAAGGAAGAAGATTTAGCTTTAATTGAGCTTTATTCCCTCTTGCTATCTTTAGGATTTTTGGGAAAATTTTGGAACGACAAGCATCAAACAATTGAAAAGATACGTAAAGAACTAAATGCAATTTTACATATCTCAAATGAAATTCATTTGGTAAATAATATTACTAATATCCCTAAATTTAAAAAGCTTAATTATATTGATAAGACATCAATGGTTTTAATAATTTTGATGTTTTTAGGTTCATTGTTAGTGGCATTAATTTTTAATGATTTTGCTGAAAGCCATCAAGAGTTGTGGCATAAAGTTTCTATACAAATAAGCAACGGAGAAAAGTAATCGTGCGTAAATTTTTATGGATTTTATTTAAGTCTGTACTAGCGATTATTGTTGCTGTGCTAGTTATGGCATTAGTGTTTTATGTTGTGGTTGTACGTTATCAAGAATCTCCATGGCTTGCATTTAGTATAATCGGTATGCTTATAGGTGCTGCGATATTAGCTTATTTTATATTGCACTATTTGCGTCGTTTACAACAGAAAAAGTTTGTTGAGCATATTGTTGCTCAAGATGATCTAATGTTGCAAAAGGTAAAAAATGAAGAATATAAGAGAATTAATGAATTACGTGAGCGCTGGACAGCTGCAGTAAAAACGTTAAAGAACACGTCTCTTATTCATCATGGTAATCCTTTGTATGTTTTACCATGGTATATGATTTTAGGTGAAACAGATTCAGGTAAATCATCCTCCATTGCAAATTGTGGATTACACTCTATTAATTCTTCTGTTGGACCTGTACCGGGTGTTACTACTACTCAAAATTGTGATTGGTGGTTTTTTGATAACGCTATTGTTATAGATACAGCTGGTAAATATGCAGTACCTGTTGATGGCAAAATTGATGAAGTCGAATGGCAAGAATTACTAGTACAAATTGCAACATATCGTAAAAAAGAACCTATTAATGGTATTTTAGTAACTTTACCAACCGAAAAATTGTTATCACAGGATGATTCTATTTTAGATTCCTATGGGAGCTTTATTTCAGAGCGTATTAACAGAATTGTGCGTGTACTGAATGCTAGAATTCCTGTTTATGTGTTAATTACCAAAATCGACTTGTTATCTGGTTTTAATGCTTTTGCTAAAAGTTTGCCAATTGAAGTATGTGATCAGGCGTGCGGATATACATCAAATACAGAAGAGAGTCATTTAGCTGTTGTAGACAAGACTGTTGAATCAATTTGTAATAATGTTCGCGACGTAATCTTAAAGCTTGAAAGTTCTGTAAATGATGATTCACTAAAACAAAAGGCTGACCTTTTAATTTTTAGTCGTAATTTTGCAATGCTATTTGATAAGTTGAAACGTTTCGTTCAAGTTTCCTTTGACAATTGTACGTACCATGAAAAGGTTATTCTTAGAGGTATGTATATAAGCTCTGCATTACAAACGGGTAATGAAACTTCTTTATTTGCATCTCAATTTGTTAAGCCATCAGAAAATGTTGAACGTTCACATGGGATGTTTTTGAGGAATGTTTTTAAAGAAATTTTACCGCGCGATCGTGGTTTGTATCAACCTGTATTAGAATTTTTAAAATGGCGTACACTTAGTTCTAATTTAGCTCTTATGTCGGTAGCTATTTTGTCTATTGCATTTATAGGTTTCTTATCATTAGGCTTAAGCTTTAGTGAAAATAAGTCCAAAGATATTGGTTCATTGATGATGAATACATTAGAAGATCAAAGTCTAGATCAGCGTGTATATATATTCTATAACATGATTAATGAAATTGATGAAATAGAAGATGATCCTTTTTATCGTTATCAATTAAAGTTTACACGTCATGCATTAGATGAATCAATTTTAACTGCTAAAACATTATTTATTGTGAAATTTGAAGAATACTTGATGAAAAATCTCATGAATTATGATTATTGGGATTCTTTTATTTCAGATCCTGAGTATTCATTTGAAGCACAAGGTGATGCCATACTATTCTATTCAATTTTATCTTCATATTATGAAAGACAGGAGTCAGGTGAATCATTAAGCTCTGTTAAAGAAATGGTTAAAGACCTAAAGATGATTAATCCTGAATTTTTACATGTAGGGCAATATAACCGTGATCGTTTTGTTTTTTTGTTATCTCAATATTTAGAATACAAATCAGTAGTTCATAAAACTTTAGATATAGAAAAAATTGCTCATGTTAATGTATCAAAATATTTAATGGATTACCGTGATTTTGTGTGGATACCATATTGGGCTAATTATAAAGCTGTAGGTGTAAGAGCTGGTGCATATTGGCCTGTTTTGGATACTTCTGTTACTAGCACGGATATAGAAGGTGCTTTTACAATAGAAGGTTTTGGTGTTATTGAAAAGTTATTAAACGCGATGCCTAAAAAACATGATCAAATGCATATGGATCATAAGAAGAGTACATTCAGAGAATACTACACTGCTAATTTTAAGCAAAAGTGGATTGCTTACATGCGCAATTTTTATTCTGCTATTGAAAATTCTCCAATTGATCAGCGCTTAAGTATTTTACCATTAATGTCTGATCCATCTAAAAATCCATTTTTTAAGATGCAATCTATTGCTTATAATCAATTAAGCTTTATATCTAAGTATACTGATGTAGATCTTCAATATATGAAAATACAGCAACGTGGTATTGAAACATTTAGTACTATGCAAAAATCATCAGTTGTTGGTAATATCGTAAATAAAGGCGAATTTCAAATTAATGGTTTAATCAGTAAAGTAGGTAATACTAATGCTGCTGATGAAATCAATGAAATTGAATCAGTTGCAAATGATTCATCCGAGTTTTTTAAATTCTTGACTGAAAGATCTCAAGTGTATTCATCTAAGAAGACTGCACGAGTGGCTTTGACAAAACTTATGTCTGGAGATTTATCGACCTTAAATTCAACTAATATTGTTAAAATTATAGGAGAACTTAGAGATATTCTTGAAGTAAAGGCATCAGATAAGGATGCTCTTACAAAGCCTTCTGGTTTCTTACCTTATGATGACACAGCTATGTTTTATAAGAAGTTGCTTACAGATATGGTTGCCTGTGATATTCAGCAAAGTTGGATAAATAATATCTATAGTAGGGTATTTACTGGTAAGCTTGATCAGAATAAGCTATTTTCTTCTGAAAATGGAGTAGTAGATTTATTCGTTGATAAGGACCTTGAAAATCTTATATATAACGATGGCTCTGGATATTCTGCAGTAGAAGAAAGTGGAATGAGAGTACCTTTTAAGCCTGATTTTCTAACTTTCTTAGATAAAGGTGGTGATATACAACGTGTATACAAGAATTCACCTGCAAAAATACGTATTAAAACCATTCCTATTGAGGTTAATGAGGATGCTTTGATGCAACCTAATTCTGTTATTTTAGATGTGACCTGCAAGGAAGGGAATGTTTTAATTGAAAATTATAATTATCCTAATGAAGGCATAATTAATTGGAATGATGATAATTGCACTGAAATATCTATGGAAATTGCATTTGATAATTTCACTTTGAAAAAGGAGTTTGATGGGCAATATGGTTTATCAGATTTTTTAAACCTATTTAAGGATGGTGTAGGTTATACATTCCATGCTACAGACTTTTCAAATTATAAATCTATTTTGAATTCACAAAGAATTGAATGGATTAAGGTCGCTTATAACATTTCAGGTGCTGATAATTTAATTAAATACTTTAATTATCAGAGAAATCCTTTAGGTTTACCTAGAGAAATAACTGAGTGCACTGCGAATAAGTAGGAATTTATAATGTTTGGATTATTTACCCCAAAAAATTTACCTTTTGCCATTTTTGTAATATGGCTAGCTGTAATTTTGATTATTATTCGTATTACTATGGAAGAATCAAACATTAGTTATTCAGAAATTCGTTGGAATAGAATAGCTAACAATGCTTCTTTGCATGGAGGTAAAATATTAGGATTAATTACTAATGAAAAAAATTCAAGTGTTGAGGTTACTGAAAAATTTAAGGAAATAAAAACAATAGAAAAGCCAAAAGAACAAAATTTGTTAATTATTAATTCAAATGATCTTTCAAATCAATTAAATATGAAGTCTAAACAAAATTTAAGTAATGGGAGTGGGGAAAACAAAGGGAATAATAATTTGATTATTGATTCTAATAAATCTGATAAAGGTTTAGTTGTAAACGATAAGCAAAAAACAGAAAGTCATAGTTCTGATATAACGATAGAACCAACTAAAAATAAAGTTACTTCTAAGCCTCAGAGTAAAACTTTGCCAACAACTAAGGTTAAAACAAATACCACTGAAGGATCTAAACAAGTTGTTCTAAATGATGCAAATAAAGCATCTAGAAACACATTAAATAAATCAGCACCAGCTGTGGTTTCAAAAGAATAGGTTGTTAAGTGTTGATATATAGGCTTACTATAATTAATTTTTTTAGGGGAAATTTATAGTAGGTTTTTGTAAAATAATTTAGCTTTGAGCTTTATATTTTGATGTGAAAATTGGCAATTTATTCATATATAGAGCATGTAAGATTTTAATTCATACATAGTTTTTATAAATCCTATATTCCACAGTAAAAAATATCTAATTTGCTAGTTAGATGTTTTTTTATTTTTTTCTTCTTTTGGGTGATAATATTTAAAGATATTTGTCCACGGAGCTCTTAACGTTTCTATGACATTTCGTTGTTTAGGATCTAATAAACTATATATTTTTGTCTATTAATATTCATTACAATTATGTTCATAAATAAATCGTAGACCAACGTCATCTTTGTATTATTTGTTTTTATGTTAATTTGTTTTGGTTCAAAATTATTCAGCTCTTTTTATTTTTTGTTTCATTCATATACTTATCCAACAAACTAAAAGTCAAAAAATAAACTGTGAATAGAATATAAAAAATATTAAAAATTTGTTGTAACTATCTTGACACTAACCGAAGCAATTAGTATATTAAATAAGTATATCTATGACACAATTTGTGTGCATCATGATTCTTGGTATTACTTACAGCAGTAGAATCATTAAGACGCAATATAGCTCACATATGTAGCTAAATATACATGGGTAATAATGCTCTAGCTAGAGTAGCATCTAAAACCATGAATCTAGAAATGGCTAAAGATATAAAAGAAGCAGTATATTTAATAGCGTAATTTCAATGAGATATTGGGAGTAATCCATGTATCTCTTATTTTTTTTAATTATGAATTGCATTTTTAATAGAATTATTTAGTAAGTGTTAAATATAGCATTTATTACAGAGCATGGGTTAAGGTTCCCTTAGTAGCTTAGGCTATGGAAAAACCACACGCACATACCTGAGTATGTATCAAACTACTTCAACCTGAGTGTGTTGTTAAACCACTTCAACCTGAGTGCGTTGTTAAACCACTCACCCAATATTTTAAACAAAGTAGTTATAGACTGCTTTTATTCTTTGTTCTGTTATAGCCTTTTTTATCTTTGCCATTAGCGTAAAGAAGCTGATGAAATACTTTGAATACCTAAGGCTTGCAGCAAATAACACCAAGGGCTTATTGCCAAATGTGATTTACCTACACTAGGAGATCCAATAAATACAATATTGCTATGTTCTCTCATGAATCATAAACTTGCTAAATCCTTGATGTAAGCTTTATTGATTTTAGGTTGGTAATCAAAGTCAAAATCTTTTAGAGTTTTTCATACGGGAAAGATAAGACTGTAATGTTGATTTTCTTTGCTCTATCATTACTAAACGCAATTTCTGAACTAGTCAGCTTCTGCAAAATCTCAGTAATTCATAATAGGGTTCTTGAGTCATTATTCTAGTCTAAAATTGCAGGTAATAGTTCCTTTGCTTTTCCACATATAAATCATCATATACGTAGATCTTGTCATTTTCGATTTAATAATAGACGTTTAAGTTTATCAACTTAGATGGAAAAGAATGTTTTTCCGTATACTTGTATCAATAATTCTGTTGTTACTTTTCTCTTATTTGGTCGTAAGCTTAAATATCCTACAAACATCGTTTTGTTTAGCAATGGATTTAAATATTTCAGTTTTTCTTTAAATATTTCTCCTTGTGTTTAAAATAAAGGTGATCTAATGTTTGATTATTAGATGTGGACTGTATAAAATTATTCATAGTGAAAATTTTTGGTGAGTTGTTTTTTGTGAGCTCAATTTTAACCAATTACTTTTACTTCTTCAAATTAGGTTACAGTTTGGATTCACATATTTTTAACATGAGCCAGAATTTTTGAAAGTATTTATATAAGAGCATTAATAATTATGAACACAGCAGAAAATGATATTAATATTAAAAATCAAATTGGTGATATTCGCCGACAAAGAATTAAAGATCTTATTAGTTATGTTAATAGTGCTCTTTATGATAAAGAAAATATTGTTAAAATTTCTGTCCTTGCAGTTCTTGCAGGGCAAAATGTGTTTTTATATGGACCTCCTGGTACAGCTAAAAGTATGCTCTCGAGACGTATTGCTGACATATTTAAAAATCAAAAATATTTTGAGCATCTTATGCATAGGTTTTGTACACCTGAGGAATTGTTTGGTCCAATATCGCTGCAAGAGCTTAAGAAAGATATATATAATAGAAAGCTAGACGGTTATTTAGCTGATGCTGATTTTGCATTTCTCGATGAAATTTGGAAATCATCGCCAGCTGTGTTGAATACTCTTTTGACACTTATAAATGAACATAAATATCATAATGGGAACGCAGTAATAGATACTCCATTAAAATCTCTAATTTCGGCATCAAATGAAATTCCGTCTCCAGATGATGGACTTTCAGCTCTTTTTGATCGTTTTTTAGTTCGTTTGGTGGTCAATCCCATTGAAAAAAATGATGTGTTTAGAAACTTGATAAAAAATCTTTCTCCAAATAATCAATCACAAATTTGCACAATGCAAATTGATACAACGGAGTATATTGAATGGTTGAAAGAGCTCAACGATGTTGAGCTTTCTGATGAGTGTGCTGATGCAATTTGTTATATGAGAAGTCAAATAGAAGAATATTTGAAAGAACAAGAACAGCAGTTAGATGATGATTTGGATCTTGATGCTGAAACAACCAAGGAAAGTAGAAAATTATCGTATATTTCAGACAGACGGTGGTTGCAAACAATTAAACTTATCAAAGCCTCTGCATTTTTTAATGGCCAAAGTAAGACGGAATTAAAAGATTTAATGATTTTAAAAAATGCGTTATGGAGTGAAATTGATGAGATAGATAGCTTTGCTGAACTTGTAACGGATGCAATTGAGCGTTTTACCAATTTTTCTAGCAATGCAAATAGTATTGAATTGCCTCCTATTTGTCAAAACTACAGTGATATTACAGATAAAAATACTTATTGGCAGGAAAATTTAGATGTTAATTTTACTGAAGATGGAGCATTGCTAATTAATCCCTATTACTATGCTCAAAAAGCAAATGCAATTGATAATGTTTTAAAGTTTACAACTGAATTTAATTATGATGACCCAAGTTTGACTTCATTACAGCAAACTGCTCGCCAAAATTTAATAGACTCACTCTATGTTGATGGTATTTTAGGTAAAGAGGTTAATTCTACAAACATTAATTTCTCAGATTTAAAACCACAAGATATTATAAAGATACAATTATCGCGCATTGATCTTTCATCATTAAAATTTGTTAGTTCTCTTGGAGTATGTTTTATTGATGGTTTCTTGCCAATGGTAATGAATGATCATCGGTATAAAACTACAAGTTGTTCTATTGTTAGTGTTTTTTTACCAACTCGAATATATAATTTGATTATATCATCTTTTATTGCTGGTTTTGATGTCTCAATTCAAGCTAAAGTGTCTGAAGTTGATATTGATAATTGTAAAGTAAAAGTGAATTTTCAAGGAGTCTTTAAAATTGAAGCATTCCCTGAAAAAAGACAACGAGTTGAGTTCCACGATGAGGTAGAACAAATTTTTTCGAAGGATTTAATTTCTAGTGGAACATCAAATATTATGAACTCAAAGCAAATAGGTGTTATTAAACAGTATTTGTTAGATTTGACCAAAAAATACCCCAATATTAAAGATTACGTAAATCAGCTTAAATTTGCGTTAACAAAAAAGGGCGATATTCTTATATATAAAGATAATAAGCTAACTTTAGGTTTGCAAGTAAGGTATGTAAATCATTTTACCTCAACTCAAGATATTCCAATTTATTGGGAATATTCATCTTATAATGACCATTTTCAGTTATTGTTACAAGATTATTCTTTGAAACAAGGAGCTAAATTCTCATTTCCGAAATACAAACGTTTATTCGCAAGCCTTTCAAAATATGATTTTAACTTTATTGTAGAAAATGCACAAAATTTTGAACCTAATGAGTTATATACAATAGCCTGTATAGTTAAAAATGCTATTGTACTAAAAAAAGAAGTTAAGCAGGATTTTACAGATATCTGGATTTTTTATGAAGATCTTCTTAAACAAAACAATATGAAATTCCAGGTTGTAAATATAAATCGCCAAGAAATTGAGTATGAAGTCACCCAAAGAAACACTATGGGACTAACTGTTAATGTGAGTCTTGAAAGTGGTTGTTCAAACAAATTTCATATTTCTACAAATACTATTGGTAAATTGAATAGATTAATTAATTTTTACAAAACAGTAAAGCAATTGAATAGTGATAATGAAGAAATTACTAAATCTTGGAATAAACTTTACAATACGGCTACAGATAATATTTTATCTGATATTTTTATTAAAGCTGAAGATAAAAATATTTTGTCTGAGGTATGTGCTAGTAAAAGCTTAGAATTAAAGAATAAGCTTTATACAAACAAACAGATGATCACAGAAATGACAAGCCAATTTAATAAATTTAAAGCTGTTAAAAATTTTGTTGTTCGAAAATGATGAAAGATAATTGTTTTGTTTATAGTAATAACTTTAAGAATTTCAGCTTATAAAAGGTATTTTCTATATAATTTGTTCAATAGTGGTAAAAACTATTATATTTAATGGTGATTGAAGGCATATGAATTTGTCATGTTTTGAGGATGAGATTAATGAATTCGTTTGAGTTGATTCAAACTAATTTAACGGAATCAGCTAGTAATACAGTAGAGAATATTCTTTCTAAACAAAAAAAGAATTTTTTACAAAAAAATAATGCTACGACTGTACGAAAGAACATTGATGGTTTCATTAAGGTTTTTGTGCCAAAACTTAATGAAAAAATTATAGAGGATAGTCCGTTTATAAAGGATCTTAATGAGATTTCTTTATTACTTACACATTCATCACCAACTGAATTTATAGAAGATTTTTCGTTAATAGAATCATTTTCTCGTCAATATATGCCAAATGTTAATCTAACTGGAGAACTTGAAGAAAGTATTATAAGATATCATACCCTTTTAGATGAAAAGTCAAATTGTGAAATAGAGTTCCAAAAACTCTCATCGAATGAATGTAATGAGAATCAAGTTGCCATTCAACTAAATTCAATAAATGAAAATGAAATAACAATGTCATCAGTTGATTCAGATGTATTGGTGTCTTCTGAGCTTAATGATCAAGACGAACTAGATAAATCAAAAGCTCTAAATTGCCTTGCTCAGCAAAAAGATAATATATGCATCGCTATTGAGTCATCATTAAGTAAAATATATGGTTATTCTCGGGCAATTTTGAAAATGATTAAAGGTTTTATTGAATCTCAAGAGAGTGTTTTTGAAGAACTTTACGAGGAATATTTAGTAAAAGTAATAACTCATGATTTTGAAGGAATAATTGAAAATCTAAAATTATGCAACTCATTAGGAATTCCCTTATCATTAATTTTGTCAGCTAGTGGCGATATGGATCAAAAGTCAGATGTTTATATTGAAATGTTAGATCAATACATAAACATGCCACCATCTGAAAGAAATAATCAATTTGGACAGCTTGCAGGTGTAGGTGAAGGAATTAAGTCGGTTAATGATGATTTTATATATTATTTGGGGATGTTTAAACATAATAAAGCTCTTTTTCAACTAATTGAAAGTTTAGGGAAAAATATGGGGCTAGATGTGTCAGTTGAAGAACATTATGAGGAGCTTTATATTTCTTCTAAAACAAATAAAATTGTATCACGAGATTATCGTGAACGTATTTCAGGTATTACCTTTGATAAAAGGTTAGAGTATATGCTCCCACAAGAACTTGCATTACTAAGTGATCCTGATGTTGAGCTTTTATTTGAATTAAAATTTTTGGAAAATAGAATAACAAGTTTTGATTTAGATAGTGTCAGCAATAATGTTGATGAAGAAGAAAAGGCTAAACAGTCTACAAGAAATAAGGATGAGCATGAACGTGGTCCAGTAATTGTCTGTATTGATACTAGTGGTTCTATGAGTGGTTTACCTAGTAATTATGCGAAAGCCGTAACGTTTATATTGTCTCTTAAGTGTTTGGATTCAAAGAGGAATATTTACATTATCAACTTTTCAGATAGTATAGATTGTCAAAAGATAGATTATCATGATAAATCAAAAGCTTTAGCTGATATTAAGAGAGTTCTTTCAGTTTCATTTAATGGAGGTACTGATCTTGATAATGCCGTTGAAGAAACGATTAATAGAATGAACTCTGATAAAGATTTTTCAAAATCAGATATGCTTGTTTGTACGGATTCTTATTTTAATATTAGTGATTCTTTGGTTCAAAATGCATTAAAGCAAAGCAAGCAAAAGAATAATAGATTTTTTGAACTAGTAGTAAATGCTGGAAGTTATTATCAACCTAAACAGTTATTTTTTAATA
>CAZTNG010000037.1:0-19815 GCA_964615195.1 uncultured Enterobacterales bacterium | reverse complement strand
GTGGCTTCTAAAATTCTCTCATTTAATGTCTCATAAAAAACTTAGAAAATGAGAGGAAGAAGCCACTCAAAATAGAGTGGCTTCTAAAATTCTCTCATTTAATGTCTCATAAAAAACTTAGAAAATGAGAGGGCATTTTTGATGATGATAAAGATTAAAAATTAAAAATTAAATTCTTTTTTGTCATAGGTACGAGACAGCCTTACTTCATCACCTTTTTCATCAATGATGTCATTAAGTTCCATTTGAGCGTCTTCAAGTTTATTTTGCATTTCTTCAAGTTCTAGATCTGCAACTTCACATTCCTCACTATTTGCGCCTTTTTCTTTACATATAGCATCTTTTTTCTCAGAAAGTTTTTTAAACTTTTCTTCATAGAATCTATATGAAAGGTCATCTGGAGCTGTAAATCCTGTGCCATCAGAGTCCATGTATGCATAGAACCAAGGGTGTCCCCAATCCCAAATAGGGAAAATAAATTCGATAGCATTATCCTGTTTTTTGTAAAGGGAAGCGTTATAGTTGACTTTGCCTAAAAGACCAATCAAAATTAAAACCATTAGCACGTAGAATAACGTTTTGAAAAACATACAAGACTCACTTTTATAGGGGTTCCGTGTTATAAGGCCGGATATTAGAGTTGTAATTATAGCCTTTCTTTTATCTCATCTTATGCGTAACATCAAGACAATATTTAATTATAAAATATATTTGGAAAAAAGTGTATTTCTTGTTCTAGAATTTACATTTTTATCACATTTGAGCAAAATAAAGTAAAAATTGATGTTTTAAATTATGTTTTTTAAATCCACTAAACATGTGTTGACCCCAGTAGGTTGTTCAACTTACTGGGGTCACTGCAATGTTAGAGGTTTTTTATTGAATAAATATTAATTTTTTTCAAATCTCATTGATAAATCCATTGCTTTTACATTTTTTGTAAGAGCTCCAACAGATATGAAATCTACTCCAGTTTTAGCATATTTACCAATTGTTGATAGATTTACATTACCAGAAATTTCTAGTTTAGCTTTGTGATTCGTGATTTTTACAGCTTCTTCCATCATAGGCAAATCAAAGTTATCTAACATTATAATATCGCTAGAAGCTTCTAATGCTAGTTTTAATTCTTCGATGTTTTCAACTTCAACTTCAACCATTTTCCCAGGATTGAGTTTTCTTGCTGTTTCAATAGCTTGCTTAATTCCACCACAAGCCATTATATGATTTTCTTTAATTAAATATGCATCAAAAAGTCCCATTCTATGGTTATGGCCACCGCCAGCAACAACTGCATATTTTAATGCTGTACGTAAACCTGGAATTGTTTTTCTTGTATCTAACAATGTACAATTAGTACCTGCCATTTCCTTTACATATTCTGATACAGCAGTAGCAACACCTGATAGGGTTTGAACAAAATTTAATGTTGTTCTTTCAGCTGTAAGCATTATGCGAGCATTACCTTCAATTGAAAAAAGTTCTTGTCCTGGAGATACTGTATCACCATCTTTTACTAACCATGTAATTTTTATGTTTTTGCCTAATTGCTTGTATACTTCTTCAACCCAAGCTTTACCGCAAAAAACACCTTGTTCTCTAGTTATTACATGAGCCTTATTTATATGATCTGCTGGAATTAACTGAGCAGTGATGTCTAAAGAGGCATTCAAGTTTCCGCCCAAATCTTCTTTAAGAGCTACGGCAACAGAGTTTGTAATATCATCGCTTAACATAAAATTCCTATTTTGATTGAGGTTAATCTTAAATTTGGTTCAACATTATACTACTTTATTAATAGAGTTATAGTATCTTAATTAATGAAAAGTAAGTACTTAAGAATATATAATAAAATGTGGATTTAAAACAGTTTTATTTATCATTGTTCATAAATAAATGAAAAGTTTTTTATTTGAAAATATTCTAAAAATGGTATAATTCAAGCTTATTTTGGTATTTATAGGTTTGATTCCTATTTGTCTAGTATTTTGGTGGTATTATCTTGGAAATTTCCTCTGTAGAAAATCGTTTAGATGATCAAAAGTCTCGTACTGAAAGTCTTAGGGGGTATCTTTGACTTACCTGCAAAACAAGAACGATTAGAGGAAGTAATTGCTACTTTAGAAGATCCTAATGTATGGACAGATCAAGATAAATTTCAAAGCTTAAATAAAGAAAAATTATTGTTGGAAGAGTGTGTAAGTACCTTTAAAGATATGGATCAAGGTATTGATGATGTATCTACTCTTTTAGATATGGCCAAAAGTGATCATGACGAAGAAGCATATAGCGAAGCAGTTTCAGAATTAGATAAGTTAGACAAAGAATTAGCTAAGTTAGAATTCAAAAGAATGTTTTCAAATGAAAATGATGTATCTAATTGTTACATGGATATTCAGTCAGGATCAGGTGGTACTGAAGCTCAAGATTGGGCAAGTATGATAATGCGTATGTATCTCAAGTTTGCTGACAAAAATAATTTTAAATCAGAAATTATTGAGTTATCAGAGGGAGAAGTTGCTGGAATAAAATCTGTAACCATCAAATTTGTTGGAGAATATGCTTATGGTTGGTTTAGAACCGAAACAGGTGTACACAGATTAGTTAGAAAATCTCCATTCGATTCTGGCAATAGAAGACATACTTCGTTTTGTTCAGCGTTTGTCTATCCCGAAGTAGATGATAAGATTGAAATAGAAATAAACCCAGCAGATTTACGTGTGGATATATATAGAGCTTCTGGAGCAGGCGGTCAGCATATAAACAAGACTGATTCTGCTGTAAGAATAACTCACATTCCAACAAATACTGTTGTTCAATGTCAGAATGAACGATCACAGCATCAAAATCGTGATCAAGCAATGAAGCAATTGAGAGCTAAACTTTATGAACTTGAATTGCGAAAGAAATTAAATGAAAAACAAGCTCTTGAAGATGCAAAGTCAGATATTGGTTGGGGAAGTCAAATACGTTCTTATGTATTAGATGATTCTCGTGTTAAAGATTTACGTACAGGATTTGAGGATAGAAATACTCAAGCTGTACTAGATGGTGATATTAAAGAATTTATAGAAGAAAGCCTTAAAGCTGGGCTTTAGGAAGAACTTAATAGGTATTGTTATGGAAAACCAGCAACAGACTCAAGATAGTGAGTTAAACAATGAAATGGCACAGCGTTTAAGTAAACTTGACGCTATTAGATCTAAAGGAATTGCATTCCCTAATGATTTTCGTAGAGATCATATATCTTCAGATCTTCATGCAAAATATGATTCAAAGAGCGATGAGGAATTATTAGCTGATAAGCATATAGTTAAGATAGCTGGTAGAATGGTTACTCGTAGAATTATGGGTAAGGCATCATTTGCAACTATTCAAGATATGGGTGGTAGGATTCAAGTTTATGTTACCCGTGACGATCTTCCAGAAGGCGTATATCAAGAAGAATTTAAAAAATTTGATTTGGGTGATATCGTTGGTTGTGAAGGATTCGTGTTTAAGACTAAAACAGGTGAATTATCAATACATGTTCATTCTATTCGTCTTTTAACTAAATCTCTAAGACCCTTGCCTGAGAAGTATAAAGGTTTAGTTGACCAAGAGGCTCGTTGTCGTCAAAGATATTTAGATTTAATTGCAAATGAAGATTCTCGTAGAACTTTCATTATTCGTTCAAAGTTAATTGCTGCTATACGTAATTACATGACAAGTCATGGTTTTATGGAAGTTGAAACACCTATGATGCAGACAATTCCTGGTGGTGCTTCTGCTAGACCGTTTATAACTCATCATAATGCGTTGGATATGGATATGTATCTACGTATAGCTCCAGAACTTTTCTTGAAGAGATTGGTTGTTGGTGGATTTGAAAGAGTATTTGAAATTAACCGTAATTTCCGTAATGAAGGTATTGATGTAAGACATAATCCTGAATTTACAATGATGGAATTTTACATGGCTTATGCCGATTACAATGATTTAATAGACTATACAGAAGATATGTTTAAAACTGTAGCTTTGGAAGTATTAGGTGATACAAAGATTCATTATGCTAAAGAAGGTCAGGAAGGTATAGATATTGATTTTGGAAAGCCTTTTGATAGATTAACTATGAAAGAAGCCATTCTAAAATATGCTGATTGGGTTAAGCCTGAAGATTTAGAAGACTTTGATAAGGCTAAAGCTGTAGCTCTTAAATTAAATATTGAAATATTAAGTGCATGGAAATTAGGTCATTTAATTTCAGCAATATTTGAAGAAACAGCGGAATCAAAATTGATTCATCCTACTTTTGTTACCGAATATCCATTTGAAATTTCGCCTTTAGCAAGAAGAAATGACAAGAATCCTAATTTTACAGATAGATTTGAATTTTTTATTGCTGGAAGAGAACTTGGTAATGCATTTTCTGAACTTAATGATGCTCAAGATCAAGCAGAACGCTTTAGAGCTCAAGTTGAACAGAAAGAAGCTGGAGATGATGAAGCAATGTACTATGATGCTGATTTTGTTACAGCACTTGAGCACGGTTTGCCTCCTACAGCTGGAGAAGGCATTGGTATAGATAGATTAGTAATGTTGTTCACTAATTGTCATACTATTAGGGATGTTATTTTATTCCCTACCTTAAGGCCTCAGAAGTAATAAGGTTTTTGTTAAAAGAAGGTCAGTTCAGATAAATGTGCTGACCTTTTTACAGTTAAATGGAAGTAATGCTGCAGTGCAAAATAACAATTATGAGTTATAATGTACTTGACTGCATACATTATATGGCGAGGAATTTTACAATGATTCACGGTTCAATAGTTGCCTTAATTACACCTTTTAAGAATGGCAAACTTGACGAAGAAGCTTTAAGAAACATTATTTCATGGCACGTATCTCAAGGTACTAATGGCATCGTTCCTGTTGGAACAACTGGTGAATGTCCAACACTTACACCAAAAGAACATTGTCGTGTTATTGAAATTACGGCAGAATATGCAAAGGGTAAAATGCCTATTATAGCTGGTGCGGGATCAAATAATCCTGTTGAAGCTGTAGAATATACAAAGGTTGCCCAGGAATGTGGCGCTGATGCTACATTGCACGTAGCAGGTTATTATAATAGACCTAACCAAGATGGTTTATATCAGCATTTTAAGATGGTGCATGATTCTACTAATATTCCTATTATTCTTTACAATATTCCAGGTCGAGCAGTGGTAAATATTTTGCCTGAAACTGTAGCTAAGCTAGCTGAATTACCTAGAATTATTGGTATCAAGGATGCAACCGGCAATTTGGAAAGACCATGGGTTGAAAGACAATTGGTTCATAAGAGTAATTTTGTGTGGTTATCTGGTGAAGATGCAACTGCTGTAAGTTACAATGTTGCAGGTGGTACAGGATGTATTTCTGTAACAGCTAATGTAGCGCCTAAATTAGTAGCACAGGTTCAATCATTAACCGCAAATGGTGAATATTTAAAAGCTAGAGAATTGCAAGACAGACTTATGAGATTGCATAAGCTTATGTTCAAAGAACCTAGTCCTGCAGGTGCTAAGTACGCTTGTTCATTGTTAGGACTATGTACTGAAGAATGTAGGTTACCAATTATGCCTCTTTCTTCACAAACTAAGTCTGAGATTAAAGTTGCAATGCAAGATCTAGGTCTAATTTAGCAAAGTAGTTATTATACATTAAGGAGGCTTTATCTCTAGTTTTAGGGGTAGAGCCTTTTTAGTACAAAGGATCATCGATATGGAAGATATTAATGTTGCACCACATCTACGTAGAATTCGTAGCTATGTTTTGCGAGAAGGTAGATTAACAACAGGTCAAGAAAAAGCCATTAATGATTTGTGGCCTTTGTGGGGAATTGAATATACTAATAATAAAATAGATATAGAATCAGCTTTTTTAAGAATTGCTCCACTAACCATAGAAATAGGGTTTGGGATGGGGAAGTCTTTAGTTGAAATGGCTGCTGCTTCACCTGAAAGAAATTTTTTAGGTATTGAGGTACATACACCAGGTATAGGTGCCTGTTTATCTGCAGCTAGAGATTTAAATGTTTCTAATCTTAGAATTATTCATCATGATGCTGTTGAAGTTTTTGAGAATATGCTACCAAATGATTGTGTGGATACACTTCAATTGTTCTTTCCTGATCCATGGCATAAAGCGCGTCATCATAAAAGACGTATAGTTAAACCTGAATTTCTTGACATGATAATACCAAAATTAAAACAAGATGGTATTATTCATATGGCAACTGATTGGGAAAATTATGCAGAACAAATGTTGGAAGTATTAAGTTTTGATAAACGAATATTGAATTTATCCGAGAATAATACTTATGTACCTAGACCAGAATCCAGACCTTTAACAAAATTTGAGTTAAGAGGGCAGCGTTTGGGGCATGGAGTATGGGATTTAATGTTTAAGAAGCTGTAAGATGAATTCAAGATATGAAGATTTACTTAATTGGTATTTTAATCTAACTAAAGATACTACGATTCCTGTTTTAATAAGTGGTGATGCATCATTCCGTAAGTTTTACCGCACAAATAATGGAATACTAATGGATGCACCGCCTTCTACTGAAAAAAATAAGGAATTTGTATCTTTAAGTAAATTATTAAGAAAAAATGACGTACATGTTCCAGAAATATATGCTGTTGATTATGAGAAAGGATTTCTTCTAGTTGAAGATTTAGGTGACAATACGTTAGCTTCAATTCGAAGTGATGAAAATAGGTTAAGTATATATAAGTGCGCTATTGATTATTTAAAAAAAATATCACAAGTTAATGCTAATGAATTAAATATTTATGATAAGGATTTTATAGTTAGAGAGAATCTAATCTGTCATGAATGGTGTTTTGAAAAATCATTAAAACTTGCATTATCAAATAAAGATAAAGCAATAATTAGTGATGCTGAAAATATTATGGTACTTAATGATTTAGAACAACCTCAAATTGCAATGCATAGAGATTATCACAGTCGTAATATTATGTGTTTAAATAATTGTTCTAAAGTTTTGTGTGATAAAGATTTAGCTTTGGTTGATTTTCAAGATATGGTTAAAGGTCCATTTTCTTACGATTTGGTATCTTTGTTGAAGGATTGCTACTATAAATTACCACAGGATGAACTTAAAGAGTGTTTAGAATTTGCTTATATGATGTATTTAGAATTAGGTATTATTACTAATTTATCATATAGTCAATTTGAAAGATATTTTGATATAACAGGATTACAACGTCATTATAAATGTTTAGGAATTTTTAATAGGCTCGCTATACGAGATGGCAAAGATAAATATATGAAAGATTTACCTTTAGTTAAAGAGTATATTATGACTGTTACACAAAAATATGATGAATTACATGATTTTTCATATTTAATAGAGCGTTATGTTAAATAAAGGTAATTATTTTAATAGGATAAACAATGAAAGCGATGATTCTTGCAGCAGGTCGTGGCGAAAGAATGAGACCTCTAACTGATATTGTACCTAAGCCTTTGTTAAAGGTTAATGATAAACCGTTAATAATTTATCATATTGAAAAATTAAAAAAAATAGGAATAACTGATATTGTTATTAATTTAGCATGGTTGGGAGAAAAAATAAAAGATACATTGGGTGATGGTAGCAGTTATGGAGTTTCAATACATTATTCCTTAGAAATAGAAGGTGGCTTAGAAACAGCTGGTGGTATTAGGCATGCAATTAATTTATTAGGAAATGAACCTTTTGTTGTATTAAATGGAGACATTTTTACGGATTTTGATTATTCCAATTTCCTAAATGAAAAATTAGACGAAAACTCTTTTGGGTATCTTTATTTGGTTGAAAATCCTGATCATAATAAGTTAGGAGATTTTTCATTTGAAGGAGATTTATTGAGAACAACGCCAAAATATACATTTAGTGGAATGGCAATTTATTCGCCGAAAGCGTTTTGCAACATGCCTGATAAGCGTGCTAAATTAAAACCTTTTTTTGATCAATGGATTTCACAAAATAAATTAAAAGGTAAAGTAATTAATGACTATTGGTGTGATGTTGGGACCCCTGAAAGACTTAATGTGTTAGATTTAAAATTGAGAAATTGTGATAGTTTATAGTAATAGAGGTAAATATGGTAAGTATTATAAAATGTTTACTGAATTGGATGTTTAGACTTTTATATTTAGTTTTTTTCTTTGGTTATTTGCTTAAAGGCTCTGGATTTTTTTTAACTTGCATTTTATTTTTATTTTTCTTCCCAGGCTTTTTCATTGCAAGATGTTTAGATTTAACTGTTAATCCTTTTAATAAAGATAGGGAATTAACCGAAGCAGACCGTAAAACATTCAATAATTATTTATTTTGTCTTGCTGGATTTATTGCGCGTGGAAATGGAAGAATAGATGAAAAACAGATACAAGGTATTACTCAATTTTTAAATCGAATTACATCTAATTCTATTGAACGTGGACAATATATTGATCAATTTAATATAGGAAAACAGGAAAATTTTAATCCAAAAGATGTTTGTGAAAATTGTAGAAAACTAGTAAACAATAACAGAATGATTAAACATCGTTTAATAGAGTTCTTAATATCAATTATATATGCTGATGGTGTTGTTACACCTGAGGAATATTCTAGATTGTTTACTGTATCCTCTTATTTACAAGTTGAAAAATATGTCACAGAAAGATTATTAAACCAAGCAAAAGCTATTTATGAATTTAAAAGATTTTTTGAAGAGAGTGAATCTACACAAAAAAGATTTGAAGAAGCAACTTCAAATGGAGATTCTTACAATAGAGCATATGTTCCTCATAATGATATACAGAATGCTCGTCAGGTACTCGGTGTTTCCGAAAATGCATTATTTCCGGATGTAAAAAAGGCTTATTTAAAATTAATGAAAAAATATCATCCTGATAAGCTTGCATCTCAAGGTTTTTCAGATGATACAATTAAGTTTTATACTGATAAAGCTCAAACTATACAACAAGCATACGATTTATTGAAAAAACATTACGATTCAAAAAATAAATAAAGGAAAGGTGAGGTGAGTGATAAAATTATATTACTCGCCTAATTTGTTTCCCATTTAAGAAAAGTTCAATGTTTTCAATGAGTTGGTTCCCTATATTGTTCAAAGCTGAATCTCCGAGCCAAGCACAGTGAGGTGTGATAATAATATTATGAGTTTTTAGCAGCTTTAATAAATTATTACTTTCTTCAATTGGTTCTTTGATCGTAACGTCTATACCTACACCACGGATCTTGTTATTAATTAGTGCTTGATATAAATCATCTTCATTAACAATTCCACCTCTTGCAACATTTATTAGAATTGCATTACTTTTCATTAAATTAAATTCTTTTTCTGTGATTAAATTTTTAGTTTCATTTGTGAGGGGGCAATTAATACTTATGTAGTCTGCAAGTCTCAAGGCTTCATTGAAATCGGTTTTGTTAGTTGCTATAACGGAAGAATTTTTGTGATTTGCAAAAATTATATTCATATTAAACGCTAATTTTGCAATTTGTCCGATTCTTTCTCCAATAGCACCATGTCCAATAATAGTTAGTGTTTTATTGTGCAATTCTTGAATAGAGTAATTCATTAAACAAAAAGAATTACTTTTAGTCCAAGATAAATCAGATACGCGATCCTTATATAAGCATATATTTCTACTTAAAGCCAACATCATGGATATTGCGTGTTCAGCTACAGATTCTGTACCATATTTTTGTAAATTAGTAACTGCAACATTATTATTTTTGCAAGCAATAAGATCTACATTGTTAGTTCCTGTAGCAATGATATTGATAAGTTTTAATTTAGGTAACGCTTGAATAATTTCAGCAGTAATAAGTAACTTGTTAACAATAATAATATCAGCACACAGAGCTTTTTCGATTATTTCTTCCTGTTTAGTATTGTAGCAATTTATCCATGCATGTGGAAAATTCAATTTTGGTAAAGTCACATTCTTGTGAACAGTGTGTGCTTCTAAATTTACTATAGTAATCATACAATTATACCTGGGTATTTATTCCAAATTCCTGTCTAGTTTCTTTTTCTAGCTCTAATAATTTATGTTCAGCCGCAACCTTTTGTAAAATTGATTCTACTGCATTTTCAATTGCAGAACCTTTTGAATAATCAGTATTAAATATCAGAGATGCTCTGTGGCCTCCACAAGCAATGGTTTTTACTCTTTCTTTGCTTGTCGAATTTTCTTTATTATATACAGCAATTGAATGTCCACCTAGAGATTTCATCAAACGAAAACATGGTATATCAGTAGACCCATCTCCAATAAAAAGCATTCTATTAAATGGTATATATCTATCTTCATCAGGTATATATCTATTGATTAATTCATTGTCTGATTCATCTAAGGCACCTTTATTTATTCTATAAAGATATTGAGTTTTAGTAGTATAATTTATTGCTAATGCAGGCCAACATGCTACATCATTTGCGTCATACATAAAACTTGAGGCATATATTTTCTTAAATTTATTTGCTATTGAAGATCCATCAATAATTTCTCTAAGTCCTGATGAAATAATGTAATGTTCAACATTTATATTAAGTTTATTTCCAAATTCTTCAATTCTATCAAACCAAGTATCTATGCCTTTAAAGAAATGAATCTTATGTCCACATGATACGAAATCTTCTCTTCTAATTGGAATATTTTGAGCTTTTGCCTTATGTAACATGAGAAACATATATGATAAAATTGGATCAGCTCTTTGATTTTTCCCTATTTTTTGTGCTTCTTCCCAAAATTCTTTGGCGGAAACTCCTAATCTTGGAATGAAATCATACTCTTGCATGTTGTCTTCACTAAGAGTTCCATCAAAATCGTAAGCAATAGCAAAGTTAATTTTATTTTTATTCATTTCATTTTACCTTTTATTAAAATAATGTTACACCCAAAGGAACTTCAAAAGGTGGATTTACTTTAAATGAAATTTTTTCATTTGATATAGGGTGATAAAAAGACAAAAAACCTGCATGTAAATATAAATGTGGAGCCATGTTTCTATATTTTTCATTTGCGTATAAATGATCACCTAATATAGGGTGATTTAATTCTTTCATATGAACGCGTAATTGATGAGATCTCCCTGTGTAAGGATGTAATCTTACAAAGGATTTAGTGTCATCTGACCACAAGCAAATATAGTGTGTTATTGCTTCTCTTCCATTTGTATAGTCTACATGCTGTAAAGGGCGATTTTCCCAATCAACGCATAAAGGAAGATTTATAACTCCTTCTTTATTTTCAATTACCCCTCCAACCCAAGCAAAGTAAATTTTATCAGTTTTCCTTTCCTGAAATTGTTTCCCTAATCTACTTGTTGCAATTTTGTTTTTTGCTACAACCATAATTCCAGATGTGCTCATATCTAGTCTATGTACAGCTCCTGCATCAGGATTATTTTCTTTTACGCGACTTACTATACTATCGTAATGTTCCAATGCTTTTCCTGGTACACTTAATATACCACTAGGTTTATTTACCACAATTATTGAATCATCCTCATACATTACGTCTAAATATGGGACCATTGGTGGTTTATATACAAAATCCGAATTCATTTTATGTTTCACTAATATATTATAAATAATAAACATTATACACAAGTACGTACTGTATTGTTTAATAGGTTAATTTCTAAAATTTAAAAAATCATATAAATTTTGCTATACAACCTGTAATGATTAATTAACATATAAAATATAATGTGTGATATTTTTATTGTGTCATAGTTATACTATCTGTTTTAGAATATAATAATAAAATAGAAATAAGTTACCCCAAGGAATGGATTATGTCGATGTTACAGGTAAGCGCTTTTGGTGGCATAAATAAACTTGTATATACAGAAAATGATGAAAATGTTGATGCTGAATTGGATAATGATGAAGTGTTGGTATCTGTATTAGTTGCAGGGGTTAATGCAATAGATACTAAGATAAGACAAGGTTCTAGTTTCGCCGCTAAAAACAGAGGTGAAAGATTTCCATGGACAATTGGTTTTGATATGTCTGGAGAGGTAGTAAAGATTCCTAGAGGTTGCAAAACTTTTAAAAAAGGTGATTTAGTATGTGGCCTAATTGGTTTCCCTTTGGAAGGTGGCGCTTATTGTTCTTTAGGTAAATTTAAGCAATCTGAGTTAGTTAAAATTCCAAAAGGTTGTGATGTAAAATCTGCAGGCGCTTTACCAATGGCTGGACTTACAGCATACCAAGCATTGTTTGATGTAGGACATCTTAAAGCAGGTGAAACAGTAATTATATCTGCAGCTGCGGGTGGTGTAGGTCATATAGCAGTTCAGTTAGCTAAAAAAGCTGGAGCTAGAGTTTTGGCTATCGGTTCTAAGGAAAATCATGAATTTTTGAAAAGCATTGGTGCTGATGATGTAGAAGAATATCACAATGATGAGTGTCTACGTTGGCAGAGTGAAGCTGATTTAGTTATAGATTTAGTTGGCGGACAAAGTGCAATAAGCAATTTATCTTTACTAAAAATTAATTCTAGAATGGTTTCTGTTCCTACAATAACATTTCAAGCTGTAAAATTAGCAGCATCTAATTTATCATCTGAAGTATTAGGAATGGTTGTTAAACCGAATTGTGAACAACTTAAATACTTATTAACAATGATTGCTAATGGAGAATTAAAGGTAAAAATTTCCTTGAGTTTCTTTTTAAAAGATGGCGCTAAGGCTCATAATGTAATTGAAGATGGTCATGCATTGGGTAAACTTATTTTGTTGCCTAATGGAATAATAAAAGAAAATAAATAACGACACAAACTGTATGTTGATAATATGATTACCAACAATTACGAAAAACTTTGAGTATTATTGTTAGCTTTTTTGCTTGCTGTATGAGTTTATCATCGTTGGATACTATGATTCCGTGAGATGTACCTAACCACACTTTTAGATCAACTTTTGAATTTCCTATATAACATATCTCATTTGTGGATGAGAATGTTTTAGTGATAAAGTTTAATTTGTTTGTGCCAGTAAGATTGATTTTTATTGTTGATCCATAGTTGCCACTAAAAAAATCAAAGTTATCACTAATTTTTTTTACAATAGTCGTGGTGCTACCTGATATAAGGTAGATTTTATCGCCTTTACTAGCTTGGCATTTTAACCATGAAATTAAACTTTCATTGTAATTAAGTGCTTTAGCACTAAAGTTATACCGTTTTGATAATTCTAATTTTAAAAGTGCACGTTTACCTTTGAAATACCAAATGATGCACATAAAAATTATGAATGGATTGTGTCTAATGCAGTACCAAAATGAAGTTACAGACATGTCATTTTTGATTAAAGTCCCATCAAGGTCTACACAGTAGATCATAAAGAATCCTTTATACTATAATTTTTAGTTAAAATTTAAATTTATTAGTTGTCTTGTTTTTTGGGCAGGTTCTATAAGATTAAGATGCTCATAACTATCAGCTAACAAATGAAGTGCTTCTTCTAATTGCTCAGAATCTTTGTATAATTGAAGTATTTTTTGGCATCTACGAGCGGTAGATATGTAAGCTTGCCTTTTATAATAGTATTTAGCTACAGCAAGTTCGTGTTTTGCAAGCATGTTTCTAATGTGAATCATACGTGAAATAGCATCCGCAATAAATAAACTTTTTGGATACATGTTACATAGTTTGTTAAAGTCACCGTAAGCTTGTTCCATATAACTTGTATCTCGATCATAGCGATCAATGCGTATTAAATCTAACATCCTATCTGTAGACTTTTGAATATTTGTTAGTCCTCTAATATACAATAAGTAGTCAATATGTTCATCAGAAGGGTTTAATCTTATAAATTTATCAATTTCAGCAAGAGCAAGATCATTTTCTCGTTCTTTGTAATAAGTGTAAATTAGATTTAATTGAACTTGGTGTGCATATGGACCGAAAGGATATCTACTATCAATTGCTTCTAAATATTCTTTGGCTAAAGTATAATCTTCTTTAGACAATGCATCATATGCACTAATGTAAAGTTCGTCTGGTGATTTATCAGGAACCAAATCTTTATTTTTAGAAGAACAACTTGTGATAAATAAGCATAATGATATAAGGCTAATGACTATAAAAGATTTGTTAAACATTTAAATTTCCATAAATTACATACAAAGCAATTTTACACAAAAAAAGTATTTATTGCACCTGTAATATTTTGCTTCGTGACATGAATACAATAGTCTGTGAAATAGACTAAATATATCAAACTTAGTTCAATTAAATAAATAAATTTTAAATAAATTAAAGAATACATATTCTGTATGCTAAAATAATCGCGTTTTAAGAGGTTTTTTTATGAGTCAATATATTCAATTATCAGTAACTATATCAGAAGATTTTCATGGCTTAAGATTGGATCAAGCATTAAGTGAGCTTTTTTCAGATTATTCCAGAAGTAGAATGAAGGAATGGATTCAAAAAGGTCTAGTTACCATTAATGGTGAAGTATGTACTATTCCGAGATTAAAAGTTGCCGAAAATCAGGAAATTATTGTTAATGCTGAGGTTGAAGGTGATGATTATTTTATTGCTCAAAATATACCTATAAATATCATATACGAAGATGATGATTTGTTAGTTATTGATAAGCCTGCTGGGTTAGTTGTGCACCCTGGAGCAGGTTGTCATGATGGTACATTAATGAATGCTTTGCTTTACCACTTTCCACAAAATAAAGATTTACCTAGAGCTGGTATAGTTCACCGTTTAGATAAAGATACCTCAGGGTTAATGGTTGTGGCAAAAACACTTAGAGCTGTGCATAAGTTAGTAAAAGCGATATCTAGACATGATGTCGTACGTGAATACGAGGCAATAGCTGTGGGCCATATGACAGCTGGAGGTTCTGTTGACGAGCCTATTGGAAGAAGTTCAACAAATAGAATAATGATGGCTGTAAAACCTGAAGGTTTGGGTAAAGAAGCCATTACTCATTACAGAGTTATGGAAAAATTCAGAGCTCATACAAGATTACGTTTAAGATTAGAAACTGGAAGAACACACCAAATAAGAGTTCACATGGCATATATCAAGCATCCTTTAGTTGGTGATCCAGTTTATGGAGGTAAAAGAGCAAGGTTTATTCCTAATGCATCTGCTGAATTTACGCATTCAGTTAATACATTTCCCCGTCAAGCGTTACATGCAGCTTTGATAGAATTTGATCATCCTTTTACTGGAGAACATTTAACTTTTTCATCTCCTATACCGCAAGATATAATGAATTTAATTGAGTTACTTCGTGAGGATACTCTAGCTAATCCAGATGATATCGTTTGGGCATCTTAAATTTACAAGGTGACGCTTATGTGTTTAAGTAGAAATTTAGATAGATTAAAATTAATTGATGTTAATTTTAGTGGTGTTGATAACGTTAAAGCCTTTTATTCAACTAGAATTGGAGGATTTAGCGAAGCACCATATGATAGTTTAAATTTGGCAATGCACGTAAATGATAACGAAAAACTTGTAAAAAAGAATAGAGAACTTTTGTGTGATTTTTTGGGTAAAGAAATTACTACTAGTTGGATGAATCAGACGCACTCTACAGATGTTGCCATAATCGATTCTTTAGAATCTGCGAAAGCAATAACAGATGCTGATGCCCAAATAACTAGTATGCCAAATATTGCATTAGCTGTAATGACTGCAGATTGTTTGCCAATTTTATTGACAGTAGATGATGGTTCTATTGTTGCCTGTATCCATGGAGGGTGGCGAGGTTTAAGTGGGGGGATTGTTCACAACACTATATCTGCAATGATGGTAGAACCAAATAGAATTCACGCTTGGTTAGGCCCGTGTATTGGTCCTAAAAAGTTTGAAGTAGGAGATATGGTTAGGAGTGAATTTGTTGAACAGAATGAAGAATTCTCTTTATTTTTCCATCCAATAAAAAATAAAACAAAATATATGGCGGACTTGCAATCTATAGCAATATTTCAATTAAAACAACAAGGTGTTAAGAATATCATAAGAGATACTTCATGCACTTATTGTGATTCTAAAAGGTTTTTTTCGTATAGGCGAGATGGCACTACAGGAAGAACTGCAGGTTTTATTTGGCGTTAAAGTGAAGTAACCTATTACAAATAAAATTTTCATTTGGTTTTGTTAATGCTAATAAATCTATAAATTTAGTAAATTATTTTAGCTTTTATTAATTTCTCCTTGATTTTTATGAATTTGTCCTTACGTAGTAAGTGTATAAATATAATGTTTAAGGAGATAAACATGAAACTGGAAAGATTAACAAATCAATTTCAAGAAGCTTTGAGTGATGCACAGTCTTTGGTAGTGGGTCGTGAACAGCAATTCATAGAACCGGTGCATGTTTTAAGCGCATTGATTGACCAACAGTCAGGATCAACAAAACCGTTATTAACATTAGCTGGTGCGGACCCTCAAGCAATTAAAATTTTAGTAGATCAAGAAATTGATCGTTGCCCCATTGTAAAGGGCGCGGGAGGAGATATTCAAATTTCTCCTGCTACAGGTAAAATTTTAAATATTTGTGATAGATATGCACAGAAAAGAAATGATGCATATATTTCATCTGAATTATTTGTTAAAGCTGCATTTGAAGAAGATGACAAAATATCAAAAATATTCAAGCAATGCAACATAACTGCTACCAAGATAGATGATGCTATAGAAAAAATAAGAGGTGGAGAGCAAGTAAATTCAGCAGAGTCTGAAGGTAATAGACAAGCTTTAGATAAATATACAATTGATTTAACTGCTAGAGCGGAAAAGGGAAAACTAGATCCTGTAATTGGACGTGATGAAGAAATTAGACGTGCTATTCAAGTTTTACAAAGAAGGACAAAGAATAACCCCGTTCTAATTGGCGAGCCAGGTGTTGGTAAAACAGCTATTGTTGAGGGGCTTGCACAGCGCATAGTAAAAGGTGAAGTTCCTGAAGGATTAAAAAATAAAAAGGTTTTATCTCTCGATATGGGAGCATTAATTGCAGGTGCAAAATATCGAGGAGAATTTGAGGAAAGACTAAAAGCTGTCTTAAATGCTTTAGCAAAAGAAGATGGTAGAGTCATTCTTTTTATAGATGAATTGCATACAATGGTCGGGGCAGGTAAGAGCGAAGGATCTATGGATGCTGGTAATATGTTAAAACCAGCATTAGCTAGAGGTGAACTTCATTGTATGGGTGCTACTACCTTAGATGAATATAGAAAGTACATTGAGAAGGATGCAGCTCTAGAAAGAAGATTTCAAAAGGTTTTTGTAGGTGAACCTAGCGTCGAGAATACAATAGCTATTTTGAGAGGATTAAAAGAACGTTATGAGTTGCATCATCATGTGCAAATAACTGATCCAGCTATAGTAGCTGCTGCTAATTTATCAGATAGATATGTTACTGATAGACAATTACCTGATAAAGCTATAGATTTAATAGATGAAGCTGCAGCAAGTATTAGATTACAGATCGATTCTAAACCAGAAGAACTAGATAGGCTTGAAAGAAAATTAATTCAACTTAAGATGGAAAGACAGGCTATATCTAAAGAGTCGGATGATGCTAGTGTAAAGAGATTGGACTTGATTGATAATGAAATTAAAGTAAAGGAATCAGAATACAACGCACTAGAAGAAGTTTGGAAATCTGAGAAGGCTGGGTTAACAGGTGTTCAACATATTAAAGAGGAATTAGAAAAATCAAGATATGATTTTGATGTCGCGATGAGAGCTGGTGATCTTGCTCGTATGAGTGAATTACAATATGGAAAGATTCCACAATTAGAAAAACAATTAAAGGATGTTGAAAACTCAGAGTCTAAATCACAAAATTTTAAATTATTAAGAAATAGAGTTACTGAAAATGAAATTGCTGAGGTTGTTTCAAGAGCCACTGGTATTCCTGTAGCAAAGATGCTTGAAGGTGAGCGTAACAAACTTTTGCATATGGAAGATTCATTACATAAAAGAGTTATTGGTCAAAACGAAGCTGTAGAAGCAATATCAAATGCAATTAGGCGTAGCAGAGCTGGATTATCAGATCCAAATAGACCTATAGGTTCATTTTTGTTTATGGGGCCAACTGGTGTAGGTAAGACCGAATTATGTAAAAGTTTGGCAGAATTTATGTTTGATACATCAGATGCTATGGTGAGAATAGATATGAGCGAATTTATGGAAAAATTTAGTGTGTCTAGACTCGTCGGTGCACCTCCAGGGTATGTCGGTTACGACGAAGGTGGATATCTAACGGAAGCTGTAAGACGTCGTCCATATAGCGTTGTTTTGTTAGATGAGATTGAAAAAGCTCATCCTGATGTTTTTAATATATTATTGCAAGTATTGGATGATGGAAGGTTGACAGATGGCCAAGGAAGGACTGTAGATTTTAAAAATACAGTAATAATTATGACTTCTAACCTCGGTTCTGATTTGATTCAGGAAGAAACAGGAAAGAAAGATTATAGTGGTATTAAGTCAGATTTATTGCAGATTTTACAGACTAAATTCAAGCCTGAATTTTTAAATCGTATTGATGAAACTGTTGTTTTTCATCCTCTTGGAAAGGAACAAATTAAGAGTATTGCAAAAATTCAGTTAGATATACTTGTGAAAAGATTAGCTAACGTTGGTTTTAATGTTGAATTTACAGAACACTTGCTTGATAAAGTTGTAGATTTGGGTTTTGACCCAATATATGGAGCTAGACCTTTGAAAAGGGCTATTCAATCATCTGTTGAAAATCAATTGGCTCAAGAGTTACTTAAAGGTACTATTGATCCAACATTGTTGCAAATTGTTGATTTTAATGATTTAGGTAAAATTGTTGTATCAAGCAAAAAATTATAATGTAAAAGGAGATTTATCCTAGTTATAAAGGATGTAATATATTTAAATAAAAACTATCCTTAAATTTAGTTAAATGATAAATGTTGAGTGTTTATAAACACTCAACATTTTTTTTATGTCAAAATAATAAAAACAATATAAAATCATCAAAATTTATTTAAGGAATTGATATGAATATAAATGCATTAGTAGTTAGTGGTATTGCGATGGTTGTATCGACGCTGAGCCATTCTGCTGATATATCATTAGATGGCGAAATAGCATTGTGGAAAGCAACTTCAAGTTTTGATTCAAGTAGTTCGAATGGAAATATCGCAAAAAAGAATGAATATGATCAAACATATTCATGTTTTGCAAATATGCAATTTGAGCATTTTGTGCCAATAGTGCCAAATTTTAGTGTTGGTTTTACCCAACATAGTGAAGAAACACACGGAATTAAAATTGGGCAAAAAATGGTTGATGCTGGAGTTTATTACAACATTTTTGATCTCACCCCTGTTAAGATTGGTTTAGGTGGAGGGGTTAAATTTGGCGATTTATATCATGATAATGGCGCTGCAAAATTAAAATATAATGAAGCTATTCCATTTTTTAATGGTAAAGTTAAGTTAGATATATTGCCAACAAATTTTAATATAGGTATTGATATCAAGGCTATTAACCTTCCGTGGTTAGACGATTCTGAGTTATTCGATGGCACAGGTGGAATAAATTGGGTATTTGGAAAAGGTGAAATTGGAGGAAAAGTTTTAGTAGGATATAAATATTTCTATTTAAAACAAAATATGAATGGTTACGGTGATGTAGTAACAAAAATAAATGGACCATATATAGGGATTGGAATTAGTTTTTTATAGAATACTTTTGTTGAAAAAATAGACGAAAAGCACAAAAAACGAACAAAAAAGGTAAAAAAGC
>CAZTNG010000036.1:0-20023 GCA_964615195.1 uncultured Enterobacterales bacterium | reverse complement strand
CAATCTGCCAAGCCGTATAGGCTTGGCAAAAGTTAAAAAAGGAATAACCCAATATAGCTGTTGCCCCAAAGCAAGCAGAGCTTACAGATCATTGCATTTGTATTTAATAATTTATGTACATTAATAATTATAACTTTATACTAAAGATATATTCTGAGTATTAAAAAATAAATTAACGGCTAACCCTTGATATATAAGGTTTAGATGAATATGACATTATAACAATTATCGAATACTAGAATAAGCTATAAAAACAATGAAATTTTATTTAGTAATATGGTGAAACTTAAGTATTTTATTGTAGTTGTTTTATCTATCAAGATATTTAGAATATTAAACATAGTTTGAGTATTTTTTAAAAGTGAATAATAGGTTATAATCATTTATTTGTAAATATTATGTTTAGAGTCATTAAAAGGCTACTATAAGTGAGAGCGTTATCATATAATGCTTGCCGATTAATTATTAGTTGTTTTTTAAGACCCAGTTTTATTAGAGGTGTGTATGGCAGAAGAAATAGCTTGTTCCACAAATTTTATAACTCAGATTATAGACGAGGATTTGGCGAACAATAAATGTCAAAAAGTGGCAACACGTTTTCCGCCTGAGCCTAATGGTTACTTACATATTGGTCATGCTAAGTCAATATGTTTAAATTTTGGTATTGCTAAAGCATATAACGGAACTTGTAATTTACGTTTTGATGATACCAATCCTTCAAAAGAAGATATGGAATATGTTGATTCAATTAAAGCTGATGTTCAATGGTTAGGTTTTAATTGGAATGGCGAGCCTAGATACTCATCTGATTATTTCGATAGACTTTATGGTTACGCAATTGAACTTATCAATAAGGGATTGGCGTATGTTGATGAATTAACAGCTGATGAAATCAGAGAATATCGTGGTACTTTAACAGAACATGGTAAAAATAGTCCTTACCGTGATCGTTCTGTTGATGAAAATTTATCTTTATTTGAAAAAATGAAGAATGGTGAATTTGCTGAAGGTAAAGCTTGTTTAAGAGCTAAAATTGACATGAGTTCAGCATTTATTTGCATGAGAGATCCTGTTATTTATCGTATAAAATTTGCAACACACCACCAAACAGGTGATAAGTGGTGCATATATCCAATGTACGATTTTACACATTGTATTTCTGATGCCATTGAAGGTATTACACATTCTATATGCACTCTTGAATTCCAGGATAATAGAAGATTATATGATTGGGTTCTTGAACACATTTCTATTGATTGTCATCCACATCAGTATGAATTCAGTCGTTTAAACCTTGAGTATGCAATTACTTCAAAGCGTAAATTAAATTTATTAGTTACTGAAGGTTACGTTGATGGTTGGGATGATCCTCGCATGACTACTATTTCAGGGTTGCGTCGTCGTGGTTATACACCTGAGTCAATTCGCGAATTTTGTCGCCGTATTGGTGTGACTAAGCAAACTAATAATGTTGAAATTACTGCATTAGAGTCTTGCATCAGAGAAGATTTAAATGAAAACGCTATGCGTCGTATGGCTGTAATAAATCCGTTAAAGGTAGTAATAGAGAATTTTCCTGAAAACTTGACTGAACAACTTGAAGCTCAAAATCATCCGCTAAAGCCTGAACTTGGAACAAGATTATTGCCTTTTAGTCGTGAGATATTTATAGAAGCTGATGATTTCAGAGAAGAAGCTAATAAGAAATTTAAACGTTTAGTGTTAGGCAAGGAAGTTCGTTTACGTTACGGATATATAATAAAAGCAGAACGTTGTGATAAAGACGAACAGGGTAATGTAACTTGTGTATATTGTACTTATTTACCTGATTCTTTAGGTAAAGACGTACCAGATCACAAACCTAAGGGAGTTATTCATTGGGTTGATTCAATTACTAATTCTAAGCCTGAAATTCGTATCTATAGTTGTTTATTTAATGTTGCAAACCCTGGGGCAGCAGATGATTTCTTAACTACAATTAATAAAGATTCATTGCAAATTATTGAGAATGCTGTAGCTGAGATTTCATTAGGTGAAGCTAAAGATGGCGATTCTTTCCAATTTGAAAGAACAGGATATTTCTGTGTTGATAGTAAGCTTTCAAAGGCTGATAAAAAAGTTTTTAATTTAACGGTTGCTTTAAAAGAAGATTCTAGTAAAGCTACTGCATAATGATGGTTATCTCTGAGTAGATAATTACCGAGGATGTTTATGAGTAACGAAGATTTTTACGATAATGATTTAGAAAATATCGATGATCAGGTTTGTGATGATGTTGCAAATGATGATTTTGAGGTTGTTCTCAGTCGTAGAGCACCTAAAGGCGATGTTTTTATTCAAGTGTTTGCAAGAACTCGTCATTGGATTCGCGCTGCTGTTCGCCCAGAAGAAATTATTCGCGAAGACAAGGATGATATGGTATTTTCATTTGTAAAGAGAATGAAGGATCCTGCTTTTAATCCAGAGGATGGTGTTCGCTATATCAAATTCCGTTGCACAGTTGCACTTTCTGAACTTGAAATTGAAATGAGCTTTACTCATGTAGAGTTATTTTATCAAGACGTAAATGGTGATTTAGGTATTGGTACACCTTTATCTGAAAACGCTAAGGAATGTTCTGAAGTTAAGAGTGCGTTTGAGAAGGTTATTATTAATTTGGCTAATTATTTAAGTAAACCATAGCATTATAATACTTCAAAAATGTATTTGTTAAAAAGGAGTCTTTAAAAGACTCTTTTTTAATTTATAAAATATATACAATATGATAAGATTTAATCTAAGTAAATATGCTTAAATTTATAATTATTGTATTAAAGGGGTATGACATGAGTATGTTAAAGGGCGCTTTGGTAGCACTTGTTACTATTGGTGTGAGTCTATCTGCAAATGCAGCGGTTAGATCTGATGTTTCTGCTGTTATTGATAATTCATCATTGACTCAAGTTCAGCATAAAGCTTTAGTGCAGTATGCTGAGAGCTTGGACAACATTGCAAACGTAGATTTACAAAATAGAGAAGGCATCATTAGTGTAAATAAAGATTTTATGAATGCCCAGCAATGTTTAGCTATGGTATATAGTATGGATCAGCAACCACATATGATGCGAGTTAGCAGAAAAGTTTATGAAACCACCTTTAACACTGATGCTTTAATTACCAAATATCGTGAATTTTTAGGACAAGCTCAACAGGAAGGAGATTTAGCTTTACCTAATACTGCAAAGGCTTGTAAATAAAAGGAATATAACAATAATATGAGTAATGTTTTAGTTACTGGTGGCGCAGGTTTTATTGGCGCAAATTTTGTGTACTATTGGCACAATAGTTATCCAAATGATAAGGTCGTAGTTCTTGATGCATTAACTTATGCTGGTAATATTGATACTTTGAAACCATTAATGGGACAAGCTAATTTTAAGTTTGTTAAAGGCAATATATGTAATACCGAATTAGTTGAATTTATCTTAAAAGATGAAGACATTGATTTAGTTGTTCATTTTGCAGCGGAATCTCATGTTGATCGTTCTATTACAGGACCTGATGCATTTATTGAAACTAATATAAATGGCACATATTCAATGCTTAAGGCATGTAGAAATGTTTGGTTGTTGTCTGATAAGCCAAAAACTAACGCTAGATTCCACCATATTTCAACTGATGAAGTATATGGAACCTTAGGTCCTACAGATCCTGCATTTACAGAAAATACGCCTTATGCTCCTAATTCACCATATTCAGCATCAAAAGCGTCATCAGATTTATTAGTGCGTTCTTTCTTTCATACATATGGACTTAAGGTTACAACTAGTAATTGTTCTAATAATTATGGTTATTATCATTTCCCTGAAAAGTTAATTCCTCTATGTTTAACTCATATTATTGATAGTGAACCTTTACCAATTTATGGTGATGGTAGACAGATCAGAGATTGGTTATTTGTTGAAGACCATTGCCGTGGTATAGATTTAGTAATTAAGAAAGGTAGATTAGGAGAGTCTTACAATATCGGTGGTATCAATGAATGGGCAAACATTGATATTGTAACTTTAGTATGTAAATTGATGGATGAGGCATTTGCAGAAAATCCTCAACTAAAGGTTACTTATCCAAATTCTCCATGTGCAAAAGGCGTAAGTGCTTCTTCATTAATTACCTATGTTAAGGATAGAGCAGGTCACGATCGTCGCTATGCCGTAGGTACAGATAAAATAAGAACTGAACTTGGTTATAAGCCACAAGAAACTTTTGAGACAGGTATCAAGAAAACCATTAAATGGTATCTTGAGCATGAAACTTGGTGGAGACCATTACAGGTTAAGGCAAAAATTGCTAGATAATCACTAGATTATAAATTGAAAATAAACAGAGGCTTTGGCCTCTGTTTTTATATTTAAAAGTAAATATTTTAAGAATCAAAATAAAACCATTAGTTTTAATCTATATATAACCTAATTGTAATTTATTAGGATTAAAAGAATTTTGTGATTTTTTGGAACTATATAGCTTTAAAACATTCAAATAATGGCAGTCAATCACGTCTCGTGATATTATTACGTGTCAAATTATGTATTAGTTAGTAATAGGTTGAAATCTTGAAAATACAGTCATTTTTGTTACCATTATTTTGTTCAATTGCCGGTGTATCGGTTTTAACGGCATGTTCTACTTGGGGTGGAGGCATAAATAATGATTTACGTGAAGCAAATAATAACTTTAGTTATTTAAATGAAGTTGCTACTGAGAGACATTTAATACAACCATCAGGTACTGACAAAATTAATTTTTCTAAAAAATTTGAATTGCCTGTACAGGTAAAAGATTCACGTGCGGCTATTGTTGGTAAGGATGTAGATATTCGTCCACCACAAAAGCTCATCCCATTAGAAACTAATCTAATACCTTTTAAAGATGGTGATTTATCATTAGTTTGGTTTTATCCTGATGATGAGGGTAATGCTGTTACAACTAATGATATGATGTTTTCAATTCTTAACCTTTTTAAGCGCTTAGGCATAGATGTAGATTCTATAGATGCAATAAATAGTGAAATTAGAACTGACTGGTATGAAGCTACAGAATTTGCTAATCCATACACGATAAATTCTCTAAAAGAGGATTTATTAAGATATCGTCAAAAATACCTATTTAAGCTTGGTACTAATAAAGATGGTGTTCCTGGAGTCGCAATTCAGCTTACAGACAATATTATTGAAAAAAGTGATGGTACTGAATTATCAGATGGCTTAAATCGTTTTGAACCTTCTAGATTTTCAGCATTAATGGCAAATAAGTTAATGTGGTCATATAGTTTAGATACAAAATCTAAATTAAAGAAAGATGACAAGGGCTCAGTTGAAATATCATTAGGTAGAGATAATAATAATTTACCATGTTGGATTATTGATGCTTCATTTGATGAAACATATAACGTTCTTGAGCAATTATTCCTTCGTTATGACGTGGATATTAAAGAGTATTCATCATCTAATGGTGAAATTACTGTAAATTATGATGAATTTGATCCAGATTTTTGGGAAGCTGAAAATGTTGAACCTTGGGGGTTAGATTCTGGCAGGTATTTATTTAAATTAGGTGTATTTAACAACAAGACATCTATTACTTTGTATGACAAAAACAAGCAACCTGTCGCAACAGGCATTACTGCAAGAATGTATAGTGGGTTTACCGAATCATTAAATAAACAATTTTTTATTTATAAATCCGATAAAACTACAAACAAATAAAAAAATGAGATAGAATAGCATCTATCAAAAAATGTTTAACAATTGGAGTTTATCTCAAATGGAAAAGAAAGCTGAACTTTATCGTGGTAAAGCAAAGTCAGTTTTTGCGACTGACGATCCAAAGCGCTTAATTATGTTGTTCCGTGATGACACATCTGCATTTGATGGTCAGAAAATTGAACAATTAGCTCGTAAAGGTAAGACAAACAATAAGTTTAATTACTTTATCATGAAAAAGTTAGAAGAAGCTGGTATCCCAACTCAGATGGAAGAACTTCTAAATGATAACGAAGTTGTTGTTAAGAAGCTTGATATGGTTCCAGTAGAATGCGTTGTTCGTAACGTAACAGCTGGTTCTATTTGCCGTCGTTTAGGTGTTGAGCAGGGCTTAGAATTAAAGACTCCTTCTTTTGAATTCTTCCTTAAGAATGATGCTTTACATGATCCAATGGTAAACGATTCTCACATCATTTGCTTTGGTTGGGGCACTCAAGAACAGATCGATGAAATGAAGTCTTTAAGCTTAAAGATTAATAACGTTCTCAAGAAGATGTTTGATGACGCTGGCTTTATCCTTGTTGACTACAAGCTTGAATTTGGTCTATTTGATGGTAAGTTAATCCTTGGTGATGAATTCTCTCCAGATGGTTGCCGTTTATGGGACAAGGCAACTCGTCAGAGTTTCGATAAGGACCGTTTCCGTAAGGATTTAGGTAACGTAATCGAAGGCTACGAAGAAGTTGCTCGTCGTATTGGTTGTCCTTTAGATTAATACAAGATTTACATCTATACATAAAAGTCACTCAATTGGGTGGCTTTTTCTTGATGTGCCGTTTTAGCTTAGTCGGTAGAGCAATTGTTTCGTAAACAATAGGTCGCAGGTTCGATTCCCGCAAACGGCACCATTCTCATAAGATTAATAGTTTATCCTTGTGTTTTTTGTTATCATAATATCCTTTTCTCTATTTTGTGATGATGTATATTTACCTACAAGTGTTCTTAAAATAATGTTTCTGTCCTTTGTAAGGCATAATTATCCACAAGTATCCTTAAACTAATAAAATATTACAAATATGTGTGGACGATGTTTTACATGGTAATTATTATGTAAGAAAAACTTACATGATGGTTTCTTTTTAAATTTGTGATTGAACAATAATATAAGTAATGTATTATTTGATATATAATTTATAGTTTAAAGTGAATGAAGGTTTTATGATTTGTTTAAAGAAAATAATGAACTCTATAATTAGCGTTACTAGTTTAGTAGTAGCTATAGGTTTATTTAATTCAGCTATTGCTACAGCTTCAGAGGTTCAATATCAAGCGTCAGCAAAAGAAGTTAAAAAAATGGAAATTTTTTTAAGTAATTTTAGTGAATTGAGTGCAATAAATTTTGATTCTAACAATGAGCCTAATTTAGGTAAAGATGGAGCGATACTTCATTTAGGAGCTGATGATAAGCTAGCTGATAGTTTTCTTACAAATTTTGGTGTATGGCATAACTATAGAAACAATTACAGTTCTGTTGTGCAAAAATGCAAAGTTGATGCAAAAGCTGATATTGGAGAAGTTTGTGTTCCTGATGTGGTTGTTGAAGCTAGTGTAAAAAAATACTTTGATAGAAAATTAAATAAACTTAGCGCAGATCATTATAGAGGTGGTAAATATTATTTTGTACCAGCTGACGGTGAAGTATGCTTGTATTCGCGTATTAAAAAAATATATCTGCAAGATAATGATACATTAAGGGTTGTAGGGTACACGTATAATATTGAAGATGAAACAGACATTGCTGATGAATTTGAAGCTGTAATTAGACCTTATAATTACAATGGAAAACAAACATGGTCAATTTTGTCTTTTATAACAAAATAAGTTATTGTTTATAAATAATGAATAAAACTTTTGAAAAAATATCATAAACTTAAGATTGTTACGTAGATGTAATGAATAGTGAATGATTAAGTGATAGTTTTATATAAAATTAAAAGCTTAATATTGAAGTGATACATGTTATAGTAATAATATGTATCATTTTTTATAATATATTTATTGATTTGTAATAAAATTACTTAATAATATATTTGTTTAAAGGAACTTACTTAATTCAAATTACGCATATAATGTCAAAATATTATGGATAAATTTGTAATAACGGGAAGAAAAATTATTTTAAATGTTAAAAATATGTAACTTGTTCACGTTATTGTTTTTTTGTTTTGATATACTAACAAAAATTAATGATAAGGATTACGGGATAATAAATGTGTGAGTTTTTTAGGATAGACTCGCTAAGAGAATTTACTAAATATTCTGAAATTACAATTCAGTGTCATAATTATCCAGATGCTGATACTTTAGGTTCAGGATTTGCGCTTTACCAATATTTTAAAGAATGTTCTCAAGCTAATGTACGTTTAGTATATGGCGGTTTTTCTGCAATAACTAAAACAAATTTAGTGTTAATGCTTGAAAAAATTATTATTCCTATTGAGCACATTACAACTCCTTTCTATACAAATGGTTTGCTTATTACAGTAGATTGTCAGTATGGATCAAGTAATGTATTTCCTTTAGATGCAGATAATATCCTAATAATTGATCATCATCGAATAAGTAAATTTTTAACAACTGAATGTAGTAACGAACGAATTTACACATGTATTAAAGAAAACTATGGTAGTTGTGCTTCCGTCGTTTATCAGTTGTTTCAAAAAGATGGCTATGTACCCAAATTACCAGTATCCACAGCACTTTATTATGGCCTCTATATGGATACCAATGATTTTTCAGAAGTTAGAGAGCCAGCTGATCGTGAATCTAGAGATGAATTAGTTTTTGATGATGCTATATTTACGTTAATAAAAAATTCAAATTTGAATCCAAGGGAATTGATTATAGCAGGTGCTGCCTTGCAGCATTACCAAGAAAGAGGTTCCTTAGCTTTTATCGAGGCAGAAGAATGTGATCCTAATATTTTAGGATTAATTGCAGACATGCTTATTAGAGTGGAAAATGTTACCACTGCAATAGTATTTAACCGCTTAAGTTCTTTAGATTTTGATACATCTCCTAGTTATAAATTTTCTGTACGTTCATGCGTAGGAGAAGTAAGAGCTAATGAATTAGCAGAGCTTATTGTATCTCCTATATTTGATGGAAAAACAATAGGTGGCGGTGGTGGCCATCGAAGAAAAGCTGGTGGTAGAGTTGATGTAGATATATTTAACAAATGGTCGGCATCAAAGCCTTTTTCAGGAAATTTTGCAGAGTACCTTTGTTGTGTATTTAGTGAATACTCAAAATCTTCGCAAATTATATATTGTGATTCTTTTGATTTTAATTCAGTTAAGCATCAATACAATATATATAAAAGAAAGCCTGCAGTTTTAGGTTATGTTAGGAGTACTGAATTAGCTGCTCCGGGCTGTAGGTTGTTATTGCGTACTAGATATGGTGATGTTCACGAGGTTGTGCGCGAAGATCTTTTTATAAAGATTGGTTTACATGGTGATATAAATACTATTTCTAGACATGACTTCCATGAACATTATGAAGATACAACTGAAAGTATGAGCTTTAAGGGCTTTACTAAGTATGAAGAACCTAGAATTGTTATTGAGAAATCAGGAACAAAAATTTATTTAAAAGATATTTTGCATCCTTGCAAAATGAAGACTGCATCATATGTATATGTTAGAAGAATTAAAGAGGATGGACCAACATTAAAGCTTGTCGCTTCTAAATGGGCATATGCAGATTTTAAATTTGGAAATATTGGTGATTATATATTAGTAAATGCAGATGATCACCAAGATGTTACTATTATGGATCCTATATTGTTTAGTGAATTGTTTGAGTAGCGTTAGTTGATTCCTATTAGTAGCTTTTAGAGTTTAAGTTTCATAAATAATGACCCCAGTAGTTTGTTCAACTTACTGGGGTCACTTCATATGTAGGCTTTCAATTTACTATATTTTTAAATTTTATGTTAAAAATATTTTTTAGAAGTCTGCGTTATTTACGGTTCTTGGGAAAGGAATAACATCTCTTACATTACCCATACCTGTTACATAAACAACTAAACGTTCGAATCCTAGGCCAAAGCCTGAATGAACTACGCTTCCGTAGCGGCGTAAATCACGGTACCACCAATAGTTCTTAGGATCTAAGCCCATTTCAGCCATTCTGCGGTCTAAAACATCTAAACGTTCTTCACGCTGAGAACCGCCAATGATTTCACCAATTCCTGGAGCAAGTACATCCATTGCGGCAACAGTCTTACCATCGTCGTTTAAACGCATATAGAAAGCTTTAATGTCCTTCGGATAGTTTTTAACAACTACAGGAGACTTAAAGTGTTCTTCAGCTAAATAACGTTCATGTTCACTTTGAAGGTCAATACCCCATTCAACAGGGTACTCAAATTTCTTATCGCAGTTCTGTAAAATTGTTATTGCGTCTGTATAATCAACTTGAGCGAAGTCAGAATTTACAAATTTTTCTAATCTATTGATAGCTTCAGGATCTACTCTTTGAGCAAAGAATTCCATATCATCATGTCTTTCATCAAGAACTGCTTTAAATACGTATTTTAACATCGCTTCAGCTAAAGCTGCGTTGTCTTCTAGATTATTGAAAGCTACTTCAGGTTCAACCATCCAAAATTCAGCAAGATGACGTGTAGTATTTGAGTTTTCTGCTCTGAATGTCGGTCCAAAGGTATATACCTTTGACATAGAACAAGCTACAGTTTCAACGTTTAACTGACCAGATACTGTTAAAAAGGCTTCTTTACCAAAGAAGTCTTTACTGTAGTCAATTTTGCCATCAGCTGTTTTAGGTGGATTCTTTAAATCTAGGGTTGTTAATCTGAACATTTCGCCAGCACCTTCACAGTCAGATGCTGTAATTAATGGTGTTGATACCCAAATGAAGCCATTTTCATTAAAGAATCTGTGTATAGCTTGAGCTAAACAATTTCTTACGCGCATAACTGCGCCCATCATATTGGTACGAGTTCTTAAGTGAGCATTTTCACGCAAAAATTCAATTGTGTGTCTTTTTGCGCTCATTGGATAAGTATCAGGATCTTCAACTAAGCCACAAACAGTTACAGTTGTAGCTTGAATTTCAAAATCTTGGCCTTTACCTGCGGAAGCTGCAATAACACCTTCTGCAATAACTGAACAACCTGTAGTTAGATGTAATACTTCGGATTCATAGTTTTCTAATGTTACTGGTATAACAACCTGTACAGGATTAAAACATGAACCATCATGTACAGCTAAAAAGGAACAACCTGCCTTTGTGTCACGACGTGTTCTAACCCAACCACGTACGCGTACTGTTTCGCCTATGTTAAACTTGCCCTTAAGCACGTCATCTACTGATGCTAAAACCATCATAACCTCACTGTTTATTATTTTTTGTGCATCAACTATGGAATGCATATTAATTTTAAATATTGCTTGATCTTAGGCATTTACTGCTTAAAACGCAATAAAAACTACTAACTATTAATTGTCTGTAAGTTATTTGTAACTAATTTGCCATTATTAAATCTAAGATCTACAAAATAAGCATGATTAATATAACGTACAGGTTGGTAAATTAAGGGAAGGGAGTTAAGTCCTAACTTCTCAATATCATCAATAACTGGAAAATTAAATTCTTCTGTTATTTCGTATTTATCCGCATTGTTTGGATAGAATGCAAGTTTGATGATAGAGTGTCCTTCCTCTGTTTCTATAATTTCTATAATTTGTGCTGCTGCAATGTTCCATTTAAAAAGTTTGTTTTCAAGCTTTAGGTATCCAAAATAATTTTTACCGCTTAAAAATAGTAAAATTGCTGCCATTACTTCTATTAGAATGGCATATTGCATAAAGAATAAAACATAATTTTTAAGTAATAAACAAATTATGCATAGTGCTGCAATAGCAGCATATGCATAAGAGAATTTAAGTATAGCTTTATCTGCATGCGGCCTTGCATAATTATGTAAATCTATATTAAGAGGCGTTACTTGTTTTGGAATAAAGGTTCTTTGCATAGAAGTTTGTCCTAATAATAAGCCTATTTTAGAATGCCGCTAACAGTTGAATGAGTTGGTAAAACATCTTCATCATCAAAATAAAGGTCAGCGTCAATATTGTAATGTTTACTAAAAATTGATTCAAGCAATGTTGATGCGGCTTTTGGACTATGCATAACATCAGGTTTAAAGCTAAAATCATGACATGATTGACCAAATTCATCTATAGATTCATTTAATGCAACAGATTGTTCATCAATTGTTACGCCATCAACTTCAAGTGTAAATCTTATATCTTGTACGTCCACTGAAGTATCTAATGGATTTTTTACACAATATGAGAATGAAACAACAGGGTTTGTTCTATCTGTTAAATCATTGTTCACATTAGACATTTGAACTGTTGGTAAATTATTAAAATCAGATAGGCTTGTACAAGCACATAGAGACAAAAGGCTTAGAAGACAAGTAAATTTATATATAAACTGCATTTCGACGTACTCACTAAAAATAGTGCCGATATTATACAATTATCATTTATTTATCGCAAAGACTTGGTATATTTTATAGTATTTAGAGGCCTGTTTTTTAGTTTATTAAAAATTGAGTACAAGCTAATGTACAATTTTGTAATGGCTTGGCATAATATAATTAGGGGATGAAACTATAAAAGGATAATGATTATGGAAGAAATGGTTCAAATTGTTGACGCAAATAATAACATTATAAAAATTGAGCGTCGTTCTATAATGCGCAAGCAAAAACTTCCACATAGAGCATCTTATATTGTTCTCGAAAATAGTAATAATCAGTATTATGTGGAACTTCGTTCGCCAATTAAGGATTATTATCCATCTATGCTAGATGCTTGTATAGGCGGAGTTATGCAAGCAGGAGAGGATGATATTAAGTTAAGTGCAAAGCGTGAGCTTGAAGAAGAGTTAGGTGTTACAACAGATATAACATTTTTAGGGTGGTATAAAATTGGTTCTGATAAAGAATTTGTTTATGCAGGCTTATTTTACGGAACTTACGATGGTAAATTAATATTGCAAGAGTCAGAGGTAAGTGATGTATTGATGCTTTCATATGATGAAATTCAACAACGTCAATCAGAATTTACACCAGATTCTATTATAGCTATTTCAGAAATTAGAAGATTAATGCAACTTAAATTAAGTTAAATAAAAACCGTTACAAAAGCTCTTTGTAACGGTTAAATAATAAAAAATAGTTATTAGCTTAGAGCCATTTTTTACCTTTAAAGAACAGGTAAGTTAGTGCGGCTGATAAAACCATAACACAAATAGATATTGGGTACCCATAATCTAGATTTAGTTCCGGCATGCCTTTAAAGTTCATACCATATACGCTTGCTATCCATGTTGGTGGCATGAATACTACAGCAGCCACAGAGAATATCTTTATGATTTTATTTTGTTTGTGGTTTGTATAAGACATTGCAGTTTGTAGCTGGAAGTTAATCTTATCGAACAAGAATTGGGTATGTGGTAGTAATGATTCAATATCTTGAAGAATACCATCAATTGTTTCAAATTGTTCTGGTGATAATCTAGCAGAAACAGTTTTACGTAAAAATCGTAAAGCCTTTCTGGTATCAAATAAAGACAAACGAATTTGTGTAATTGTACCTTCCTGAAAAATCAATTCCTGAAGTAATTCGTGAATTTTTTCGTCTTCATCAGATAATATTTGATCTGCTGTTTCTTCAAGGGTTGTATATGAATCTTCTATGTAATCTGAAAGTGATTCAACTTTTATATCTTGAAGTTCAAGGAGAATATCTAAATTGTTTTTAACTTCAACTCTATCATGTTTGATATAGTGACGTAATAGACGAATAATACTTACGTCTTCTTCACGGAAGCTTATAAGCATATCTCCGTGGATTGTGAATAGTACGTTAGTACCTTCTGTCTCACGACCTTTACGTTGTGGAAAGAGTGATGTTATGTGAATACCGTCGCCGTCAATATAAAAACGTGAAGATGATTCAATTTCATCAATATCATCTTCTTCAGGAACTTCTTCCTTGAAGATGTGTTTCATCCACTCGCGTTCTTCTTCAGTTGGGCATTTAATATCTACCCATACTGTTTTTTCAGGGAGAGTACTGTTAGCTTCTAAATTAATATGTGTTAGAGTCTGATTATTCAGAATATATGCTCTAATCATAGTGAAACCCTCACCTATTTAATATAATAAAAGAATGAATTATTTTAACAAAAAAAGCATTAATTTATCAAAGAAATATATGGTTATTGTATAAATTTTTACAGTAATTTTACGTAGGTACAATTATTTGAGTAATTTATGATTCTATCTCTTCTTGAGATGCAGCGATTATATAAAAAGATGGTAAAATTTAGTGCAAACTTTAATAAATTTATTGTAAATATTAGATCGTCAATTGACGATCTAATATAAAAGACTAGGAATTAAATTTCGTTAGCAAATTCGACAGCTCTACCAATGTAGTTTGCTGGAGTTAATTTACGTAACGCTTCTTTTCCTTCCTCAGGAATTTCTAGAGTATCAATGAATTGTAGCATGATTTCTCTATTAACCTTTTGGCCACGAGTTAATGCTTTGAGCTTTTCATATGGTTTATCAACACCGTAGCGACGCATAACTGTTTGATAAGGTTCAGCAAGAACTTCCCAGTTATTATCGAGTTCATCAAGCATGTGTTGAGTATTAGCTTCAAGCTTGCTAACGCCCTTAAGAGTAGACTTGATTGCTATTTCAGTATAACCTACAGCAACACCTAAATTTCTTAGAACTGTTGAGTCTGTAAGGTCACGTTGCCAACGGCTTACAGGAAGCTTAGATGCAAGGTGATTAAATATTGCATTTGCAATACCGATATTTCCTTCAGAGTTTTCAAAATCAATAGGGTTAACCTTATGTGGCATAGTTGAAGAGCCAACTTCGCCTGCAATGGTACGCTGCTTGAATGAGCCTAAGCAGATATATCCCCAAATATCACGGTCAAAGTCCATAACAATGGTATTGAAACGAGCAATTGCATCAAACAATTCAGCAATATAATCATGAGGTTCAATCTGAATTGTGTACGGATTCCATGTAATACCAAGGCCTTCTACAAATTCTTGGCTGAATTGTTTCCAATCAATATCAGGGTATGCGCTCATGTGTGCATTGTAGTTACCTACAGCACCATTAATTTTTCCGAGAAGTTCAACAGCTTCAATTTGTTTTAACTGACGACGTAAACGGTAAACTACGTTTGCCATTTCTTTACCTAGAGTAGTAGGTGATGCAGGTTGGCCGTGAGTTCTTGACATCATTGGATCTGCAGCATGCTTGTGTGCAAGATCAGCTATGGCATCAATAAGTTGGTTGAACATAGGAACAATAACTTTTTCACGTGAGTTCTTAAGCATAAGAGCATGTGAATTATTGTTAATATCTTCTGATGTACAAGCAAAGTGAATAAATTCTTTTACTGCATTAATTTCTGGTACTGCTGCTACTTTATCTTTAAGGAAATATTCAACAGCTTTCACATCATGGTTTGTAACACTTTCGTGTTTTTTGATAGCTTTTGCATCATCAATGCTAAAGTTATTCACAATACCATCGAGGAATTCAACAGCAGCTTTACTAAAAGCTGGTACTTCTTTTATTTCTGGAGTTGCTGCAAGTTTTTTTAACCATGCAACTTCTACGGTTACACGTGCATGCATTAAACCGAATTCAGAAAAAATACTGCGAAGATCAGTACATTTGCTAGCGTAGCGGCCATCAATAGGGGACACTGCGGTGATTGAGGATAGTTCGAGTTCCATGAGGTTTGAATAACTCCTAAAGTAAATTAACAACGTGTTAGCACATTAGTAGCATAGGCCACAAGATGCTTGCGTCTGAATATAAATGTACGTCTACGGCCACCTAGTTGTCGCCATAGCACAACAGCACGAATTGCTGACAATAATAGAGCACGAATGCGTATTTGAACCATTCTTTGCTGTAAATAAGTTGAATTACCATAAACCAAAAAGCTATAAATTTTTGCATCTGATACTTCTTGCTTGTATATATCTGCAAGCATTTCTACGTATTCATCATCTGTCACAGATAATAAATGTTCATCAGCATAGGCTATGGCAGTATCAAGCCTATCAAAAATTCTCTTCATAACATCTGGGTTACGATTTAGTTTTCTTTCTAAGGATATTGCTTCAAAAACATATTTAGCAATTTCCATATTTCTTTCTTCTCTAGATTCTTCATTCCCAAAAGTTTTTATTAAGTGGGAAAATCCAGGCTTAAGGTCATTTTCTGGAAAAACATCATATGCAGTTTTAGGGTCAGAAACAGTTAATGCTCGAAGAAGAGGGGTCACTTCTTGCTCTGTCCATGAGCCAAATCTGCCTAATGCTTGCAATTGTGCTACAGTTTGACATATTGCTGCAAAACTGAGTGCTTGGAGAGAAATATCTGTAGCCATTTATTAATCCTATTTTTTTAATCTAGTTTCAATAATACCACCACCAAGACATACTTCGCCATCATATAAAACAGCGCTCTGTCCTGGAGTAACAGCTGCTACCTCTTCATCAAAGGTAACTTTAATTCTGTTAGCATCAATTGGTTCCGCAAAACAAGGAATGTCAGTTTGTCTGTATCTTGTTTTAACGGTGCATCTTTTAGCTTTAAAAGGTTCACGATCTGTAAAATTTAAATCAGTAGCAATTAATGCTTTTGACATAAGTCTTGGGTGATTATGACCTTGAGCAACAATCAATGTGTTTTTTTCTACATCTTTATCAACTACATACCAAGGGTCATCGGTACCATCTTTGGTGCCACCTATAAATAATCCTTTACGTTGACCTAGTGTATGGTACATTAAACCATCGTGTTCACCAATAATTTTGCCATCTACTGTTTCTATTGGACCTTTATGTGCAGGAAGAAAACGACTTAAGAATTCATTAAAGCGTTTTTCCCCAATGAAACATATACCAGTTGAATCTTTTTTGGCTGCTGTTGCTAAACCTAATTTTGCTGCAATTTTTCTAACTTCAGGCTTAATAATATCACCAACAGGGAATAGAGAATGTCCTACTTGTTCATAACTTAAAGTATAGAGAAAATAGCTTTGATCTTTGTTAGGATCAGTGCCTCTTAATAGTTTAGGTTTTTCATCAAATGTACGACGAACATAATGACCTGTAGCTATATAGTCAGCATTTAAATCCTGTAATGCATAATCCAAAAAAGCTTTAAATTTAATTTCTTTATTGCACAAAATATCTGGATTAGGTGTTCTACCTGCACCATATTCGGATAAAAAGTTTTCAAAAACTCGATCCCAATATTCAGCTGCGAAATTAATGGTTTTTAATTCAATGCCGATTTTGTCGCAAACAGCTCTAGCATCAGCTAAATCTTTTGCTGCAGAACAATAACTATCGGTATCATCTTCTTCCCAATTTTTCATGAAAAGACCGGTGACCTCGTAACCCTGTTCTTTAAGGAGATAGGCTGAAACTGAGGAGTCTACTCCTCCAGACATTCCTACTACTACTTTTTTCCCTGACATTGCAAAACCTTTGAAACTTAATCAATATCACATAATTATATGCTAACAAGCATTTTTATTCAATTTGTTATGGATGTATTGTGGTAAACATGCTTAATGGATAACGTTGTCCTGCAAAATAATCTTTAAAACAGTGAGCAACTAATCTTGTTCTAAATTTATCTTTTAAGGCTTCTATTTCAGTTTTTGAATACCATTTTGCAGTGAGAATATCATGGTCAGGATCATCTGCTAAAAGTTTTTCAGGAAGAGTGTCATCTTTAACATAAAAGCAAAATCTTTGAATAGTCTCGCCATTTTTAACATAAGTGTATATGCCACTTATGCCTTGAGGCATTAAATTTAAACCTGTTTCTTCATGAATTTCTCTTACAACTGCTTCTATTAGATCCTCATTTGCTTCAAGATGTCCTGCTGGTTGGCCATATACAGGATATGGAGCTTCATCGTATTCTGAAACCATTAAAAATTTATCTCGGCATTCAATAATAGCTGCCACAGTAACATAAGGTCGAAATCTTTCAGTCATTGTTTTCTCGTTTTTAGTATATAGAGTTGTAGTTTTTTAGGATCGATAATGGGTATCTTTCACCATTTTCAAAATCCATAATTGATCCAAATATCATGCTTGAGCGCATTTTTTTCTGAATATTTTTGCATTCATCTAGTGTTAGCCAATGTGTGGCTACGATGTCATTATCTGGATCATGAGGACAAACCACAGGTTCTTCCTTACATTCTAGATAAAAACATGTTCTTATTATGGAATAATAATTTTGCACAAGATTATAAACTCCGACTATTCCATCAAGCGTGTTTACTTTGATTCCAGTCTCTTCATCAAGCTCTCTGATCGCACCTTCAAGAATATTTTCTCTATGCTCAAGGTGTCCAGAAGGGGTGTTAAATACAGGAGTACCATTATCGAGTTTTTCTTCTACAATAAGATACTTATCTTTATATTTAACAATTATTGAGACAGTTGCTATGGGTTTAAATCTTTGTGTCATTTTATTTTCCTCAACAATATGTGAATATTTTACCACAAAGCAATAGTATTTATTGCTATTTACAACATTAACAATTGAGTTGTTGGTGTATTAATTATTTAATGAATTATCATTTGTAGTTAAAAATAGAGTCGACTAATACAGGTAATAGAGGTTGAATTATAAATTCTTTATTTTGAAGATTGGTTTCAAATGATATTTTGGTTAAAGTACAATCGAAATAATTGCGCTATTTACATAAAATTATTATCTATTTTTTGGAAAAACAGTGAAATGAAGTGCCATTAATAAACATTTATTTGAATATGTTTATTAATGACACTCCATAAAAAATTATATATTTTAATTTATATTACGGATTTAAAATAGAACTAATCAATGTTATTGTGTATCCGACGTACACTAATGATAGTATTGTTCCCTCAATACGGTTTATGAGTCCTTTGCGTCCACGGAATCCAAATCCAAAGAAGAATAAAGATATAGTTAAAACACCCATAACAACCATATCTCTAGAGATAGTTTCTGGTTCTATGCTGAAAGGATGAATGGACCCAGCAATACCAACTACAGCTAATGTATTGAATAAATTTGAACCCAGTACATTTCCTAAAGCAATTTCATCTTCACCTTTAAGTGCAGCTATAACTGAGGAGGCTAATTCTGGTAATGAAGTACCAACGGCAACAATTGTTAAGCCTATGATCATATCACTTACACCAAATATATGGGCAATTTCAACAGCACCCCAAACGAGGATACGAGAGCTTACGATTAGTAGAAACAGACCAATTATAAGCCAAAATATAGATTTTTTTAGTGACATGTTTTTTGTGGTATCAACATTTTCAGCTTCATTATTTTGAGAATTATCTTTTCTTTTTATGCCTGTATAAATTGTCCATGACATAATGCCTAAAAATACTAATAGTAGTATTCCAGAGTTTAATCTAGATAAATAAAGGTCTGATATTAAGAATATACTTAGCAATGTAAGTAACGTTAGTATAGGTAATTCTTTGCGTAAAATAGAGTTTTTTACCATAATTGGACTTATTAAAGCTGTAACACCCAATATTAAGGCAATATTTGCGATATTTGAACCGTAAGCATTACCAAGTGCAATTCCTGGATTACCTTCTACTGCAGATAACGCTGAGACAACCATTTCAGGAGCTGATGTCCCAAATCCAACAATTACCATTCCTATCAAAAGAGGTGGCATGCCAAAATATCTAGCCGTAGAAGCAGCTCCTGCTACAAAACGATCAGCACTCCATATTAGTAGAACTAAACCTGTTAGTAACGCTAAAATAGCAATTGCCATTAATAAATTCCTTAACTTAAAAATACAATACTATTTTAATCCTAAATTGATTTTTATGGGGATTTATTTGATTTTTACGTTTGCTTGTATCTTTAAAAGTATAATTATACTGTAAGAATATTAGCCTAATTAGTGGGCGAGTTATTAGTTTATGATGTAATTCTTTTTAAAAAAAATAAACAACTTCGGCTATTAGTTAAATTGCTACATTAAAAGAAATTGTCATAAAACAAAAAAGCACATAATCTTTAATAAGACAATGTGCTTTTATTTAATTGGTGGAGGGAACGACGACCTACCGCAAAACAG
>CAZTNG010000035.1:0-20949 GCA_964615195.1 uncultured Enterobacterales bacterium | reverse complement strand
TATACAATCTACAAACATGAATGTATAGAGCTGTTTTAATGGCCTGTTAAGCCATTCTGAAACATCTCCTAAAATACTGTCTGTTATACTTGATATTTTATCTTGGGATAAACTAAAGCCATAGATATCTTCAATCGTTGCACTAATATCTCTTTGGCTAATACCTCGAGCATACATTGATAAAACCTTTGCTTCTATTTCTGAAACATCTTTTTGATGTTTAGGAACAACTATAGGCTCAAAAGTTCCATCTCTATCTCTTGGTACTTGAATTTGTGTTTCACCAAAAGAACCTTGAATTTTCTTGGAGGTAAAGCCATTTCTTCTATTTTCTGTAACTTTTGGTTCTTGAGATGACTTCTCATAACCCAAGTGCGCATCCATTTCTGCATTAACCATTTTTTCAAAGATAGGACCAAATACATCCTTTAAAGCATCATGAATATCTCTAGCATTTTTAGGATCATAATTATCAAGAATTAGATCTGCGATTTGTAATGCGACTGGGTTACGTTTAATTTTAGCCATTATAAAAACTCCATTTAATGATTATATTTTATCAAACAAATGGTGTTTACACTAACTTTAGTTCACTCTCTCCCTCTATGGACAGCTTAAGTTAAATTAATGATATCCCATGTACAATTTTTTCTGATAGAATTTTGTGTCTATTTCATCCAAAAAGATACTTGCACCACCACTAGAGAAATCACCAAATGAGCCGTACCTTATTCTATTATTTGCATAAGTTAAATAAAGATACTTCCTTGCTCTCGTAATAGCTACATACGCTAAACGTCTTTCTTCTTCTATATCTAAGGTATCAGAACCTAAAGGCAATAATTGATCTTCAAAGCCTGAAACTATTACACAATCAAATTCTAATCCCTTAGCACAATGTATTGTCATTAACTGAATTGCTGACTCATAATTGTTGTCTCCTTCACTGCTAGGAACTAAAGCTGAAGCATTAATAAATGAAACAATGTTTTGTTTTAAAGTCATATCATCGTTTTTAACAACACTATCAGTAGTTGTTGAGTCTTCAAAATATTCATCTTCATCAACAAAAACTCTTGATTGCATATCCAAAATTAGCTCTTCAATATTTGAAGTTCTTCTATTATCATCAGAACCTTCTTTTCTATCTTTATCAACATAATAAATATCTAAACCACTTTTTGTTAAAATAACAGATGTAAACTCAGACAAATCATACTTTTCAGAATTCATTTCTATCTTTAAATCATTTATTAGTGATATAAAATTCTCAACAGGTTTTGATTTACTATTCTTTGAAAACACCTTCATTGCCTCAAACATACTAATACCAAATTCTGAAGCAATAGTACTAATTTTAGCAATAGTTGTAGCGCCAATTTTTCTACTAGGGACATTAACAATTCTACTAAAAGCAACATTATCATCAGTATTAACAATTAAGCTTAAATATGATAATACGTTTTTAATTTCTTCTCTGTCAAAGAAACGCAATCCCCCCAATATATTATAATTAATATCATTATTGACCAAACTTTTTTCTAGTAATCTAGACTGTGCATTCGTACGATACAGAACAGCTATTTGGCAAGGCTTTAAACCTTCTTGTAGTTTTGCTTCAATTAATTTTGTAACTAAATTAGCTTCAGTAATACCATTTTCAGTTTGCACAATGGTTACTAAATCTTTACCTTTATTATCAGTTGTCAAAAACTTTTCTACTAATCTTTTTGAGTTATTCTTTATTAAACTATTAGCCACACCCAATATAGAGCTAGTTGATCTATAATTTTTTTCTAGTTTTATTAACTTAACATCGCGATAATCATGCAAAAAATTGTGCATATTTTCAATTACAGCACCTCGCCAACCATAAATTGATTGATCGTCGTCCCCAACAACTAAAACATTAGAATCATCACCTTTAATCAAATTAAGCCATTCATACTGTATCGAATTTGTATCTTGAAACTCATCCACAAGAATTTGTTTAAACTTATTATTTAAATATTCTTTTACAACTTTATTATTTCTCAATAATTCACAACAACGTAGCAATAACTCTGCAAAATCAACAAGGTTATTTTTATCACATTTACTCTGATACAAACAATATACATCAGAAAAATATGGTTCTAATCCTACTATATCAACTACTCTATTAGGTCGAATTCCTCTTTCCTTTAGCTTCATAATTCTATTTAAATATTCTTTTGGGTTTACACCCAATTTTTCTAGCTGAGGCATTTCTCTAATTGCAGCTTTTATTATACTTAGCTGATCTGATGTATCTATTACTTTAAAATCTTTACTCAATCCCGCTGCTTCAAAAAAATTCCTTAAAATTCTTAGACACGCAGAATGAAACGTACAAGTCCATAAATACCTAGAATCACACTCCCCTAATAAGGTCAATAATCTTTCTTTTATTTCTGAAGCAGCTTTGTTTGTAAAAGTAACCGACAATATACTACAAGGCCTAACATTATATTTTAATATTAAAAAAGCAATTCTCTGCACTAAAACACGAGTTTTACCTGTTCCAGCACCTGCTATTATTAACATATTGGTTAAGGGAGAACCCACTGCTTCAGCCTGCGCTGTGTTTAAATCTCGTAATAAATCGTCTGCATTCATATTTAATTTTCTATAACAACTCTGATATCTCGTTTATATTATTTACTTCAACGTGAGGTAAAACTTGCATTTTGGTATTATCTCTGTGCCATTTGGTCACCCTTACACTTAATGCGCCAGCATTTATAGCCCCGAATACATCTGTAATTTCATCATCACCAATATGGCATAGATCTCTCTTATCTATATTAAAGTCTTTGATAACTAACTCAAACATAGCTTTATCAGGTTTTGATTTTATATTTATATTCGAATAATATTTTTTAAGAAAAATTTTAGATAAAGGGGTTAATTCAACATCAGCATTACCATTCGATATGGTAACCAACTTATATCTACAAGATAATTCTTTTAAAAGATTTATTGTTTCACATGAAACATTAATTATAGATCGTACCCTAATAAATTCTTCTACTAGCTCTCGTGAGATTTTTATCGATATATTATTTGAATATCCATGAGCTAACAAAAAACTTTTTATTATAAAAAATCTTAATAAAGATACATCATTTTTTAAGCAAGGTAATTTTTGTAAAACATCATTTTTTCTTAAAAAATATTCACCGTTATTTGGAATATATCCGTCCAAATAATTTTCACCTAACATTTTTAGTATATAAGGTTCTGCCTTATTTAAAACTATTTTATTGTTATACAAGGTATCATCTAAATCAAAAGAAATTACTTTAGGTCTGTGCCATTGTCGATAAAAAATCATTCATTATCACTCTCATCATCATTTTTTACACCAATAACTAGAGGGTGTGCACTTTCATAAGCCTTACGTAATCTTTGTTCATCTAAATGTAAATATACTTGAGTCACACCTAAATTAGAGTGTCCTAGGATCTCTTGAACGACTCTCAAATCAGCCCCTCCTGCAAGCATTTCGGTTGCGAAAGTATGCCTTAATTTATGAGGAGTAATTTGCAATGGAATATTTCTAACTGATCCCAATTTTTGCATCATTAACTCAATAGCTCTTGTTGATAACTTATTGCCAAATCTATTTATAAACAACTTTCCACACTTTGGGCCATAATTATCTCGAACAGAAAGCCACTCTTTTATAGCTTTTAACGCGTAACTTCCAAAAGGAACAATTCTTTCCTTATTACCTTTTCCTATTACTCGAAACTCCATTTCTTGAAAATCAATATCTGATATATCTATATTCGTTAATTCTGACACACGAATTCCACTAGCAAACAACAACTCAATTATTGCATTTTGTCTCAAATCATTATTTGACGGATTTTTAGGTAATTCTACTAATTGGGTAAACTGTTCATAAGACAAATATTGAGGCAATCTTATTCCGAATTTTGGAATCTTTATGTTGAGCATCAAATTGTCTTTGACAATATTAAAGATAACCAAATATCTATAAAAACTTTTTAAGACGCTAACAAGGTGTGCTCTAGATCTATTTGAAATTGCATTATCGTCAACACGTTTATGAGTGTTTCTTATAACATGTCTAACGATATTATTTGTTACCATATTCCATGAATTTATTTCAGGATACAACAACACCATATCAGCAACAAATTTCGTTAATGTGTAATAATAAGTTTTTATTGTACATTTACTATAAAATCTTTCTTTTTCAAGATACTCGAGAAAATTACTTATAGTCACTAATAAATCATGATTAATGCTTTCTTTCACTATGTTTATTCCAAATGAAATGCTAGCTTTCAAAAATATATTTAAATATTAATTTCACCATCATAAACGAGTTCAGCAGGCCCTGTCATCATTACAGGAGAATTAATCCCATTCCAAGAAATGTCTAGTACTCCTCCTGGTAAATGAACAATTACAGGACTTTCTATTCTTGACTGGATAATACCAACAACTGTTGCTGCACAAGCTCCTGTACCACAGGCCAGGGTTTCTGCAGCTCCTCTCTCATAGACTCGCAAATTAATTTCATGACGATTAACAACTTGCATAAATCCTACATTAACTTTTTCAGGGAAACGTTCATGATTTTCAACTAAGGGACCTATTTTATCCACGTCAGTATCTTTTACACTAGGAACTTCAATTACACAATGAGGATTACCCATTGAAGCACAACCACAAAGAATTGTACCGTCTTCCACTTGTAAAATATAAGTTTTTTCCTGTTTCATAGCTTTGAATGGAATTTTACAAGGATCTAAAACAGGAACTCCCATATTTACAGTTACTAACCCATCTTCTGTTAATTTAAGTACTATGTTGCCGCTAACCGTACTAACATTAATTATATCTTTATTTGTAAGACCTTTCATGGTTACAAAACGTGCAAAACACCTAGCGCCATTTCCACATTGTTGAACTTCCGACCCATCTGCATTGAATATTCTATAATGAAAATCCATATCGGGATCATATGGAGGCTCGACAACTAATAATTGATCAAAGCCTATACCAAAATGCCTATTAGCTAAAAAACGAATTTTTTCTGGTGTAAAAAATATTTTCTGAGTCACAGAATCTACCACCATAAAATCATTTCCTAAGCCATGCATTTTTGAAAATTTTACTAGCATTAATGCACCTAACCTTAAAGCTTATGCTCGTGTAACCACAAATCACTTATAGATTCACGATCTCTTATAACATTCACTTTTGCTTTATCAACCATTAACTCTGCACTTCTAGGCCTTGAATTATAATTAGAAGACATTGAAAAACCATAAGCACCAGCCCCCCTCATTACAAGAAAATCTCCAGGTGCCACACTTAAAACTCTATCTTTTCCAAGAAAATCTCCAGTTTCGCATATTGGTCCAACGATATCGTATGTATTAGATTCTCTTTGTAAAGATTTATTTGCTTCCTCAATCTTCATCCACGCATGATATAAACTTGGTCTTATCATATCATTCATAGCAGTATCAACAATGCAAAAATCTCTAACTTCACCTTTCTTAAGATATTCACATTTTGCTACAAGTATTCCAGCATTAGCAACCATTGCTCTTCCTGGTTCACATATTAATTTGAGTTTTCTGCCCGAAAGCTTAGATTTAACAGCGGATAAATATTCCATCGGTTCAGGAGGAATTTCATCATTATAAACAACGCCCAAACCACCACCTATATCAATATGTTTTAAAACAATTCCTTCAGACTCTAAACGATCAATTAAACATAACAATCTGTCAAGTGATGCTGTGAAAGGATCAATTGATGTTAATTGTGAACCAATATGGCAATCAATACCTTCAATTTCTATTCCCTTCATATTTTGAGACATTTTATATAAATTATATGCTCTTTCAATTGGCACACCAAATTTATTAGTTTTAAGTCCTGTTGAAATATAAGGGTGAGTTCCAGCATCAACATCAGGATTAACACGAATGGATATAGGTGCAATCTTTCCTAATCTTAATGCTACATCATTAATCCTTTTCATTTCAGATTCAGATTCAACATTGAAGCATAAAATGTTTAAATTCAAAGCATATTCAATTTCTTGAATTGTTTTTGCAACACCAGAATATACAACTTTTCTAGGATCTCCTCCTGCTTCAACAATACGCGCTAATTCACCACCTGAAACGATGTCAAAACCCGCTCCTAAATTTGACATTAACTGTAAAATTGCCAAATTACTATTTGCTTTTACAGCATAACAAATCAAATGAGACACGCCATCTGCGGCAGAATCGAAAGCTTTATAATGTCTTTCTAATGTAGCTTTTGAATAAATATATAGAGGTGTACCATATTTATTTGCCAAGTCAACGACAGAAACGTCTTCCGCATAAATTAAACCATTTTCTCTTAAATTAAAAAAATTCACAACGTTCTCCATTTAATTTTAAAACCCAAAAACTCAAATATTAAATACATTTATGAATACTAATATCATTTTTCTAATGTGTTTCCTTTTGTAGTTGAATCAACTGTATACTCTAATTTTGTAGAATTATCAGCTTTTTCATCTTTTTCATTAGGTATATATAAAGCCCCCTTAAGACCACAACCACATAAAAACGTAGACATTACTACTAAAATAATATTTACTTTTAAAAATTTTATAAATTTACTCATAAAGCACCTAATAGAGTCTTTTATATAAACATTATAAGCTAATCATTATTTATCATGCAAAGCTTACTCTCAACAAAATATAAATAGATTTTAATTCATTAAAGGAGATATGCTATTACTAGAACTATCAACTTCATAAAATTGTGGCAAATTAAAATACTGTTTATACCTAACTTTTTTATTTCCACTGATATCTAATTTTTTAGAATAATACAAAGTTATGCTATGTATTAATTCTGAAATAGATCCTTGAAAACCTTTATAACTGCGAATTGTTTTCATTTCATCTACTTCATAAATATCATAAAGTCCGTCTTTTCTAGAAGCAAAAAAGAATTGCATACAACCATACGTAGCATTTGCATCTATAACTGATGGCACACTTAGTTGTTCCTCACTATAAAAATCAGCTAATGGATATTTACTTTCATCATCAACATTCAAAGTAATATCAAAAAATCTTTCATCAAAAGCTATAGTGTAATTTTCGTTATTAATTATTAACTCAAAACTTGATGGCTCTTTAGCACTCATACCTTGCAAACATTTTGCAAAAATATCACTCATCTGACTAGAAATATAAGCTCTCATGTGTTGACTATAATTATATAAGTGCCAATTTATTAATTCCGAATCACCTCTATGAATGTAATGACTTAGATCGTGTATAAAATTGAAAATTGCCATCTGGCCATCGTAACAACTACAAACTATTTCATTCCACGAATTTATGGTCACTAATAATATAGAACCAACCATGCTTATATTTTTTTGTCCACATGTAAAAATGTTTACATTTTTTGCTGAACCTCCAATATGATGATAATCAGATGACGATGTTGGATCATTTGAAAAATTAACAAAAATACCAACAATTCTTGCTTTAGCCGGACGTAAAAGATCATCGTTTAATACTTTTTCTTTACGATTAATAAATATTTCTTTTAAATCTTTAACTAGCGAACCAACTTTTTCTTTATTGATATCCTTATTACTACTATGTATGTATATAGAAGAATTTACAGTAAGAACACCATTAAAATAAGCCATAACAATTAAAGACTCAATATCAGAATAATACCCTACAGGTTTTTTCCCAATGATTTCATCAGGTGCCAAGGATGATGTATACAAATACCAACCATCACGAAACAATGATGACGATTTAACTTCTACAAATGATAATTGGCTTTCTGCTATATTAGTACCTATATTTAAATTATAGACTTTAATCTTTCCTGGATAAGAATCAAAAGCAGCAAATAATTTTCTACTCAAAATACTTATATCTACAGATTTTATAGAATCAGAAACATTATTTTTTGTTCCAAAACTTAATAAAGCACTGTAACTTTGCATTAGAGCTGTGAACAGTCGGTTATAAACCTTTATAACTTCAACAATACGCCATCGTTGCTGATTATCAATAAACTGTAGTTCACTTTCTCCCCAACCCCAAGATTCAACTAAAGATCTTATTACCCCTCTTCTGTAAGAAGCAGCCGATGGTTCTGTAATTCGCTTAATACCATCTGACAATTTTTGATAAAAACACCATCTAATCAGATCCATTCGATTTGTGTCATTACGATTATTTAAATATTTCGTAATTTTTTCATAAACCATATAGTAACTATCTAAATTTAATGAGTATCCATCATGACTTTGCATCCAATGTTTCATTTGCATGGATAGAAGAATTGTTTTAGGATACTCTGCACTATATGCTTCCATTAGCATTATTTTAAGCACTGCTTTAAATGGAGAATCTATCCCCTTATATAGTAGCCAAAGAGCAGACCCAAAATATTCATCGGATGGTATTTTCCCAACACTTCCGAAATCAATCCAATCGTTTTTATCAACAATATTTTGTACAAATAATTGCTTAGTGTATTCTTTGTAATTCAGCTCTTCTTCGCAAGGAACAATCATCCATAATAATTTTTTCCCTGCTATATAAATTGAGCTTCTATAAAACTCATCTAATAAAAACATATGTTGAGCACTACCACAACTGTCTTCATCTGTTACGTCTGAATTTTCTTCTTTAAACTTATTATCTTTAACAATAAAAAAGTTTATTTCTACTCCTCTACTCATTGCCATTTTAGTTATATAAGTACACTTTTTTTCTAATAAAGAAATCCTTTCTAATCCCATATAATGAGAAATGCATACCCAATAATCAATATCAGACCTAGGACCTTGACCTATGGATGAAGTACTACCCATGCAAAATAAAGCAAGAATAGACTCATCTTTTGCAGTAAAGCCATCAAATTTACCAGAAGCTGAGCATAAATTATCTAAAAAACATTGTTGATTTTCATTTTCTTCAAAACTATAAATACCATGAGGAACATTACCGTCTACATAACATGGAATTAAAGGGTGGTTATAATTCAACAACACAGGAACCATATCAAACAAGGATTTTCCACTTTCACTCATTGCTTCTCTAGCTTTTGTGATTCTAGTTCGATTTAATTCAATATAGCGTTGCTCAAAAATTTTTACTTCTGTAAACAAAAAAATACCTGACCCTATAAACAATAATAATCATTAAATTATTGATAATAATTATGACACGGAAAATGTACAAAATGAATTATTAATCACAACATTTTTGTTCCATCATTTTTTTTACACAAAAGCCATATTTACTATAAACTTCATCTGACGGATCACTTGATAATATTTTTTTGTAAAGTTCAATTGATTTAACAAATAAACCTTCTTGCAAATACATATTAGCTAAAGCTAAATCGAGTTCAACAATAGATTGGTCCATATCCATATTTTTTTGTTTTATATTTTCTAAATATGAAACAATAACAGGATCTGACGTTTGCCAATTTTTTAAACTTTCATAAATGGAAATATAATCAGAACTATCCTTAAATTGCTTAAATAATAGCTTTTGGCTTTCCTTTTTTTCACCTAATTTATTCAATTGTTCTGATATTGACATTATTACTTCAAAATTACTGAGTAAATCTGCTGGTATTGTACTTAACATTTTTTTTATTACATATACATCTGATAGACATTTAATCTCATTAACAATCTTTTTCACAATAAGATTGTTATAATCCGTCTTGTCCATAACTTCAAATTTTAAAAACTCTTTTCTGTTATGCTCAATCAAATCAATTTTATTCAGCCCTAGACAACTCTCATAGAACATTTTTGAAATAACTTTATTAATTTTGTATTCCTTTCTAATACCAGTTATTACATTAAATGCATTTTGATAATCATGAGATTTTAAATACATTTGAGTTCTAAGTAACAACAAAATGTAAGGGTCACATTTACTATTCTGAAGGGAAAGCAAAATCTCTTCACTTTTTTCTTGAACACCTAACGCACTCAAAGCCAACAACTGAAAATAAGAAGAAATTAAAGGTATATCGGTACATTTGGAAGCATTTTTAGCTTGGCTGACACAATCAATATAATTACCATTAATATAACTAATTAAACAATTTTCTAATAGTTTATTTGATTTATCTTTTTTGGTTTTATAAAGCCAAGAAATAAAACCTTTTTTAGCTCCATAAATTCTTTTAAAACCACAAACAACTAGGTAAAAAACAAACATTAAAATTATTAAAATTATTGCGGCTGAAACAACACTCATTTCAATAATATAATTAGCTACAGAAATATGAACAAAACCTTGTTGATCAGAAATCTCTGGACCTAATACTAATAACGCAACTAATAAAATTATTATCATTAAAAATTTAATCATTAGAACTACCTGCATCTGAAGTAAATATTTTAAGATACTTATCTATAGCTATTGAACTTTCTAATACATCTGGTAATGGTTGTTGTTCAATTATTTCATTATCTAACGATTGCAATACATTTAATGAATTTTTAACTATGACGTTATTATTTGAAAAATACAAAGTAATAATTCTTCTTGACTCTGATATATTTTCTTTATATAACTGAATATCTCCCTTATATAAAGCATTTGCTGATATCAACAAATACATTTTTATGTTTTCACGTAAAAATCTGTCACTTTCTGGTTTTAATAACTCTGGTACATCTGAATTTTTGTGTTTTATTAAAATAAAACGATTCAAAAAATTTTCAAACGATGTTTTTATATTAAAACTCCAATCATTAATATTTTTACTCACATCTGTTTCTGATATGTTTTGAACATGTTCTAAACTGACTAATGGCATGATCTCAATATTCTTTATTACCTGATTTATTTTTAAAATTGAACCTTCTAAATCGAGAGTATGATAATTACCCAAAATATTTATATCAGAAATAATACATTCCCTTAATTTTAATGTTCTTGAATCACTTAATGATAAAATAATGTTATCTGCATCCTTTAGCAAAGCAATTGCAGTAGTATTATCTTGATCAATTTGAACTTTTCTCTCTGCTAACCTAATTAAGTACTTTGCTTCTAACACTCTCCATAATTCATTACGTTTTGTGCTATCCAACATATTTCTTAGATTATTTTGTTGAGAATCCAAACTTTCAAAGTGAAATTTTAGCGTTGAAATTTCTTTATTATTTTCATTTATTTTTTCACCGATCTTATTAAGATTCTCAATTTTTTTTGATGAAGAAGCAAATGAATCTGTTAAAGATTTAATATCTTCTGAAAAATCAGGGACTTTTTTTAAACCATAATCAGTAATTAAATAAATTAATACAAACAATAAACCACATGTGATAATAGAGAACATCTGTACATATTTAGTTCTACGTAATGATTTACTTAGAATTTTAACTGTACTTTGCAAACATTCAATATCATTACTTTTATTTGATTTATCCGCATCATTACTACATGATTCGACTTTACTGATATTCTTTAAATTATTTTCACTCGAATCTTTCATATCTAGTTTATCCTATACTATTGCTTGTTAATTTTAACTTTGATATTTTACTATGTAATGACTGTCAAAACCTTTAAAATTTTTTAACTTTAACAAATATATATTTTTATTTTATTTTTGTTAAATATTAACAATAATTTTTACGTAATAAAATAAACTTCTGCAATTACTAAACAAAAAAATCAACTTAATAAAGTTGATTTTTAGAACTAAATTTTTAGTTGAGCTCGAGAAATTGATATTAATTCTGAGACATCTTCAATCGACGCATTTCCACACAACATTGCCACTTCAAATTTATTATTTTGTTTATTTACAATTACTGCACAAGGGAGATCAGCAACAAAACTAAATTCCCAACCTTTTAGTTTGGGAATAGGAATCAAATTTAATCCATTATTTTTATCTAATAGTTTTTTTGCATAATCTTTTGCTGTATAGATATCTCCAACATTACTAGCATAAGATAACATAAATCTAGAACTTGTTGCTTTTGATTCGAAAGCAATTGTTTCATGTTCCCTATAACTAAGCTTCCAGTTATCCAAAATATTTGCTTCTGATTGATTAACAAATATTAGCCAAAAGCTTAGTACAAAAAATAATAATTTAAGGTTTAAGATATTGGCAATAGGATATATCATCTGTTACATCCCTATAAACATAATTTAAAGCAGCCAAATGCTGATTAAAAGCGTCTATACATTCATCAGAAACTTCAAAACAACAAAGAACACTTCCATACTCTAAACCTCTTGTTCTGTAATGGAAACATGTAATGTTATATTCAGTACCCATTGTCTCTAGAAATTTTAATAAAGCATCTTTTACTTCAGGAAATTCAAACTCGTAAGCCTTTTCTGTAATCTTTTTTGTGGAATGACCGCCAATCATGTATCTAACATGATTTTTTGCTAAGATATTATCAGTCATATTAATAACTTCATAACCAGCAGCTTGTAAACACTCCACGATAGAGGTTAACTCTTCTTGACCATTAGTCAAATGAACACTAACAAAAACTCTAGCATTAAAATCATCTGAATAACGATAATTAAATTCTGTAACAGTTCTGCCTCCTAACTTCTTGCAGAACTCCAAAAAAGCACCTTTCTTTTCAGGAATTTTTACTGAAATAATTCCCTCAGCATACTCTCCTACCTCACACCTTTCAGAGACAAAACGTAAAGTATGAAATTTTAAATTAGCACCTGATAAAACAGCTGCCATGGTAATTGATTTATCATTTTTTAATTCAGGATGCAATCTTACATATTTCTTTAACCCAGCTAATGATAATGCTCCACTAGGTTCAGATATTGCTCTAGTATCTTCAAAAATGTCCTTCATTGCTGCGCAAATTTGATCATTAGAACAAGTAATAATCTCATCTATATTATCTTTTAAAACTCTAAATGTTTCATCGCCAATTCTTTTTACAGCAACTCCGTCAGCAAATAATGATACTCTATCTAAAGTAACAGGATGTCCAGCTTCTAATGCAGCTTTTAAACAAGCGCTACCTTCAGCTTCAACAGCAATAACCTTAACTTGAGGCATTATTTGCTTTATGTATACAGCCATACCAGCAGCCAATCCACCGCCACCGACTTGGACAAAAACATGTGTTAAATGACTATTCTGCTTCAATAACTCCTGAGCAACAGTACCCTGACCAGCTAAAACATCAGGATCATCATACGGAGGAATTAATGTATAACCATTAACTTCTGCTAATCTACGACTTTCTGCATACGCTTCATCAAAATTTTGACCAAATAATACGACATTTCCACCTAATCTTTTAACAGCGTCAATTTTAATGTCAGGAGTTGAATTAGGCATTACAATTGTTGCTTTTATACCAAGTTTTTTACCTGTTAATGCGACACCTTGAGCATGATTTCCTGCTGATGCGGCTATTACACCTTTATTCAATATTTCTTTAGATAAACCTGCAATTTTGTTATATGCACCACGTAACTTAAAAGAGTGAACAATTTGCAAATCTTCACGCTTTAATACTACATTAACACCTAAGCGTTCACTTACTTTATCTAACTTTTGCAAAGGTGTTACCTTTGCAACATCATATACTGGAGAGAGAAGTACCTTACGAAGATACTCATCAGAAGTTGGTTGTTCCATTTTATAATCCATATTATAAATCTGTAACTCATCTGTTACAGATTTTGTTAAATATACTATTTTAGTTTAGATATATCTCTAACCCCACCCTTGTCAGCGCTAGAAGCTAAAGCTGAGTATGCTTTTAAAGCAAAAGAGACTTCTCTATCACGTAATGCAGGTTTCCAAGCTTTGTCACCTCGAGATTCCATTGCCACACGTCTAGAATTCAACTCAGCCTCAGAAATTTCAATTTTGATGCTTCTATTAGGAATATCAATAGAAATAGTATCACCTTCTTCAATAAGGGCAATATTGCCACCGCTTGCAGCTTCAGGTGATGCATGACCAATAGATAATCCAGATGTTCCACCTGAAAATCTACCGTCTGTTATTAATGCACACGATTTTCCTAACCCCATAGATTTTAAATATGAAGTCGGATACAGCATTTCTTGCATTCCTGGACCACCTTTAGGACCTTCATAGCGTATGACAACAACATCTCCAGCGATAATTTTCCCACCTAAAATACCATTTACTGCATCTTCTTGACTTTCAAATACTCTAGCAGGACCAGTAAATTTATATATTGAAGGATCAACGCCTGCAGTCTTAACAATACTTCCATTTATAGCTAAATTACCATATAAAACAGCTAAACCACCTTCAGTACTATAAGAATAGTCATACGATCTTATGCAACCATTTTGGCGATCCAACTCTAATGTAGAATACATATTACTCTGACTAAAAGGTTGAAGGTTTACTACTCCACCAGGAGCTGCCATGTAAAACTTTCTTACATCGTCAGAAGGGGAACGATTGATATCATATTTGTCCAATTGGTCCTTTAGACTCAAACCCAAACATGTATGAGTATTTGTGTGAACTAAATTTTTCTTATCTAATTCCCCTAAAATGCCCATTACCCCGCCAGCACGATGAACATCTTCCATATGATAAATCGCTGTTGAAGGTGCAACCTTACAAAGATGAGGAATATGTCTAGATAATCTATCAATATCATCCATAGTAAAGTCAACACCTGCCTCTTGAGCTACAGCCAACAAATGAAGCACTGTATTTGTAGAACCACCCATTGCGATGTCAAGAATCATTGCATTTTCAAAAGCATCTTTTGTTGCAATACTTCTTGGTAATACAGACGTATCATTATTTTCATAATATGATTTTGCCATTTCAACAATGCGTTTAGCAGCATTAACAAAAAGATCACGTCTAAATATATGAGTAGCCAACAAAGAACCATTTCCAGGTTGAGATAATCCTAGTGCTTCAGTTAAACAATTCATAGAATTTGCCGTGAACATTCCTGAACATGATCCACAAGTTGGACATCCATAATTTTCAGCAATATTTATATCTTCATCAGAAATATGCTTATCTGCAGCCATTACCATAATGTCAATTAAATCTAACTTTGAATGTCCTGCAATCGGATTTTTAACTTTACCTGCTTCCATTGGGCCACCAGACACGAAAATGACTGGTATATTTAGACGCATAGCTCCCATTAACATACCTGGTGTAACCTTGTCACAATTTGAAATACAGACCAAAGCATCAGCTTTATGAGCATTACACATGTATTCAACACTATCAGCAATTATTTCTCTACTTGGTAATGAATAAAGCATACCTGAATGCCCCATCGCAATACCATCATCGACAGCAATAGTGTTAAATTCCTTAGCTATGCCACCAGCTTTTTCAATTTCCTTAACTACTATTTGACCAATATCATGTAAATGTACATGTCCAGGTACAAATTGTGTAAATGAATTAGCCACAGCTATTATTGGCTTACCAAAGTCACCATCTTTAACGCCTGTGGCACGCCATAAAGCACGAGCACCGGCCATATTGCGGCCTTCAGTTGTAACGGAAGAACGATATTTTGGCATTTTTTGCTCCAATTTTGAAAAACGTTATATACACAAAAACCAAAAGCTGATAAATAACACAACTTTTGGTTTGTAAAAATTATCTATTAAATATAGTAAAACATATCATGTTATTTATTGATTGGGTATAACCAACCCCATTTATCTTCAGTTTGACCATTAAATAAACCAAAGAACGCATTTTGCAATTTTTCAGTAATTGGGCCTCTTGCACCACAACCAACTGTAAAACCATCGACTTCTCTAACTGGTGTTATTTCTGCAGCTGAACCTGTCATAAAAATTTCATCTGCTAAATAAAGAGCTTCTCTTGGTATTCTATCTTCTTTAACTTCCAAGCCCATTTCTTTAGCTAACTTAATTATTACGTCACGTGTTAAACCTGGTAATAAACTACAAGTAATAGGTGCTGTATATAAAACACCATCTTTAACTAAAAATATATTTTCACCAGAACCTTCTGATAAGTAACCATGTATATCTAATGCAATACCTTCTGTATAACCATGATGCTTCGCTTCATTTGAAATCAACAAAGAAGAAAGATAATTACCACCTGCTTTTGCTCCAGTAGGAATAGTGTTAGGAGCTAATCTATTCCAAGAGGAAACGCCTACTGTTACACCTTTTTTCATACCTTCTTCACCGAGGTATGCGCCCCAAGGTACAACCCCTATAATAACTTCAATTTTTGCGTCCTTTGGAGGTTTTACACCCAAACCAACATCACCAATAAAAGCAAGAGGACGAAGATATCCTGAAGTTAAACCATTTTCCTTAACAGTTTTGCAACAAGCATCACATAGTTCTTGAAGAGAGTATGGAATTTCCATTCTGTATATATGACCAGAATTAAGTAATCTCTGCATATGATCTTTTAAACGAAAAATAACAGTTCCATTAGGAGTATCGTAGGCACGTAAGCCTTCAAAGACAGATGTTCCGTAGTGTAGCGCATGAGTCATTACATGAACCTTGGCATTTTCCCAAGGTACTAGTTCACCATTGAACCAAATATACTTTGTTGTTGCTTTAACAGACATTTCTTTTTCCTATATAAAACATTTGCCTTAATGGCACGACAATACCGCAAGTACACTTCTAGTATGCAGTTCTATTTTTATCATTATTTCTGATTGTTCTATTTTACAACAACCATACCAACATGATAAAACTTTTACAAAAAATTTTTATTAAAATTTAATATTTGGTATAAATTTGACTATATATCATTTTAAACAAACAAAAAACACTTTATTTTATTCAAAATTCAAACATACCCAATCATAGCTTATCCTAAATCTTATAAAGGATAATATACTTAACATGTTGGTTATACTGAAATAAATTATACTTATTACTTATATATAAGTTTTTAAAATAAAGTGAAAGACATTAATAATAATTTAGCAATCATTATTAATGTCTACTAAAAACAGCTGTATCAAAAATTTATTTCTTGTAAAAGTCATTATCTAGATTTAGAAGATATAAAACTAAAGCATAATACTCAGCCTCACCTTTTACACTAGAAGGCTTAATCAAATACTTATTATTAACAACAACAGATGGTACTCCCGAGATTTTTGAATCTTCTGTCATTTGTTTATATTGATTAGCCATGTTATTTACAGGAAATGAGTTATATTGAGCTAAAAACTTATGTTTTGGTATACCCAATTCTTCAAAAACCAAAGCAAGATCATCATCAGAATTTGGTATTTTATTCTCATCAAAAATCTTTTTATTCATTAATTCTACAAATGGTTCTGTTACTTGAAGAGAAACAGCTGTAGCATAAGCTTTCATTGTTTTCATACCCATAGCCCCACCTAAATAGTGAACGGGATTACCAACAAAAAAAACATCCTCAGGCAAAGCTTGAGAAATCATATTAATTACAGGCAAAAATTGATGACAATGACCACAAAAGAATGAAAAGTATTCTCTAACTTCTTTTTGAGTTGATAATTTATTAGTCTCAATGACCGAATAATTTTCACCCTCTTTAAACGTCTTACTTATTTTGCTAGCTGCTGCGACAAGTTCTTGAGGTGTATTGTAAGATTCTACAGCTGAATTATTATCAACAGCAAAACTGCTAGATATCATAGCGCTACATAACACAGAACTAAAAATCACAGCGGAAAAATTTATTCCTAAAAACTTTAATTTCATTTTTACCCCTAATTACTACCAATAACTTACTTTCTTTCTTAATTCTACAGGATCTCTGTAGAAAGGAATCAAATTCTTTCCAGAATAATGTTTGAATAAATAAGATATCATACTATTTGAAAATCCAACAATCTTACTAAACAAAACTACTTTTTTTACATCACTTCTTGATATTTTTATATCTTTGGAATTTACAAAATTAGGATTTACATAAATATTTTTCAAAGTGAGCAAAGACATACAGTTTGCAAGAAGACAAAAAGTTCTTATACCAACTTCTCTTCTTGGAATCTCAGTAATAAAGTTTAACGCATGTTGAACATGACCTAGTGCAATTTCTACATATTTTTTTGTAAACTCAGATCTTTTACAACTATTAAGATCTTTCATTGGTAACCAATGAATCCCTCTACTATCATCTTCCCACACATCTTTTAAAATATTGGTAAGTTGCAAAGCCTCACCAAAAGATACTGCAAGAGGAAGCAATTTATCTATTTTTTGCTTTATTTGTGGCGAATATTCAGCAAACAAAAAAACTAATATCTCACCAACAACTCCTGCAACACTATAACAATAATGATCTACTTCATCCAAACTATCAATATTTTTCCACCGAGAAAATTCAGACATACCCTTACACATTATTGTTACACCATGTCTTAATATTTTCTGAATACTTGGCATATATTGATAATATCGACCTAATACTAAAGGTATATCTTTAATTAACAATAACTCAGAGTCTTTTGCTGATTTTTCCAATTTTTGATATAAAGCATTACTCCAATTTTCTACATTAACAGGAGAAGATAAACATTGAATAAAACCATTTAAATTATTTATCTTTTCATTTTCTGTCATTATTGGATCATCTTCAATTGTATCTACTATTCTACAAAGTAAATAAGCGTTACCTATCCAATCTTCAAGAATCTTGGGCAAAAATGGTATTGTCAAAGCAAAAGTACGAGATACCTTTTCTAAATGTTGACCTTGCCTTTCTAATGACATTACTTGCATAAAAAACCTCTAATTTTGAATATTAAGATTATACAAAAATTTCTAGTAAAAAGTGTATAATAAAAGCAAAACAAACGAGATCATTTTATTTTTATTCATGAACAACTCAAAAAACAAAGTTTTTCTTATACGCCATGCACAAAGTTTATCAAATAACGGCGAAAGAACATCATCACCAGAAAATAACTTACTAACACCAACAGGAATTAATCAAGCAGAAGAATTAGCAAAAACTATAAGTATTAAACCAAGTTTAATAATATATTCTAGCTATAAAAGAACCTATTTAACAGCAGAACCACTTATAAAGAAATACCCACAAACACCACATGAAGAATGGGATTTTATACATGAATTTACCTATTTAAATAGGGAACACTGTGCAAATACAACTCCTCAAGAAAGGAAACCTCTAGTTATAAACTACTGGGCAAAAATGGATCCTAATTATAGTGATGGTGGTAATGCTGAAACGTTTTCAAATTTAATTGTTAGAATAAAATTAATGCTTTCCACAATTAAAGATCGACCAGAAGAAAACATTTTTATATTTACTCATGGGCAATTCATAGAAGCCACTAAAATTATTCTTAACAATCCTTTCAAAACAGATACGGAAATAATGAAAATTTTTATGAGAAATGACTGTGGTAAAACAATTAAAAACTGTCAAATAACAGAATTGGACGGTTTTTAAATAAAAACCGCCCAAAAATATGATTTAAATACTTGCCAAAGCTTGACTTAAATCTGCGATCAAATCCTCAGGATCTTCAATACCTATTGTTAAACGTATTAATTCTGGCTTAATTCCTGCCGCCTGAAGTTGACTATCATTTAACTGTCTGTGAGTAGTGCTAGCAGGGTGGCAAGCACAAGATCTGCTATCACCAATATTAACAACACGTTTAAACAGTTTCAGAGAATCGTAAAACTTAATGCCATCTTCTAACCCACCATTCAAGCAAAAAGTTAACATTCCACTTTGAGTTCCATGAGTGTACTTTTGAGCATTATCATAGAATTTATTATCTTTAAATTTAACACAATTAACCCAAGAAACTTTAGGATGATTAGCCAAAAAATCTGCAATAGCAAATGTATTTTGGACATGTTGCTTCATTCTCAAAGAAAGAGTCTCAAGTCCCATTAATATTAAAAAACAACTCATAGCAGGTAAAATAGCACCTGTATTTCTCATCGCAACAGTTCTTACACGAGCTGCAAATGCTGCTTTACCAAATGCTTCAGTATACACAACTCCATGATATGATTTTTCAGGACGAGTAAACTGCGAGAATTTATCACCATAAGCATTCCAATCAAAATTCCCACTGTCTATAATAATTCCACCCATCGTATTACCATGACCAGCGCAAAACTTGGTAAGAGAGTGAATAACAATGTCAGCACCGAAATTAATTGGTTTACACAAAACAGGTGAAGCTACTGTATTATCAACAATCAATGGAACACCATGCTTATGAGCAACCTTGGCTAAAGCCTCAATATCAACAACATTTCCAGCAGGATTACCTATAGATTCACAATAAACAGCTTTAGTTTTTGAATCAATTAACTTTTCAATGTCGGCAGGTGAATCACTGCTAGCAAGACGTCCCTCCACACCAAAATCTGGCAACATACAAGAAATCAAAGTGAAAGTTCCACCATAAAGTTGAGGTACTGATACTATATTGTCTCCAGACTTAGTGAGATTAATCAAAGCATATTGAATAGCAGCTTGGCCAGAAGCAGTTGCAACTGCAGCAACACCATTTTCTAACATTGCCATTCTTTTTTCGAGAACATCTGCAGTAGGATTCATTAATCTAGTATAAATATTTCCTGGCTTAACTAAATTAAATAAATCAGCAGCATGCTGAGCATCATCAAACTCATAAGCTACTGTCTGATAAATAGGAGGAACAACGGCATGTGAAAACTTTTCAGTTTCATAACCACCATGAATTTGAATAGTTTGATCTTTCATTACAATAATATATCCTAAAATAAATACAGAATAATAATGAAACAAACAAAGCAAATCAAGGGATATTTAAATATATAAAATAAAAAAGGGTAGTCACTAAAAAGCGACTACCCTT
>CAZTNG010000034.1:0-21219 GCA_964615195.1 uncultured Enterobacterales bacterium | reverse complement strand
TTTCAAGTCTCCATTCTATACTCATAGGTTTGGAGCCTTGATGTTTTTTATAAAAAGCTTTGCCTAAATAAGTATAAGGTGAACTATCTTTGTTACTTAATTCCTTATATTCACGTACAAATAGAAGTACAGTGCTATTTAATTTCTCGTGATTCACATAGCGTTTGCCTGTTGCACTTGCCTCTGATGTTTGATTTTGGCTTTGCCAATGAAAATGTGTTTCATCAATAGAATAATCTTCATACATAGTATTAGGTGTGAAATCTTTAGATGATTTATTGATAGTTACTAGTAATACATCTGTTTTTTTATTAGGTAGGTATTTGACACCTTCGCGAATATCTTGAGGTTTCATATAATCAAGTGCAATAAAAATTTGATCACGTGAATAGTTGCAATAGCCATCTAATGGGCAAGGGTAGTCAAGTAAAACCTCAGAATCTACAAAATCAATTTTGTGTAAATTGATCTGCAAAATTTCAATAATTTCTGCAAGAATTGTACGATTTTGAAAAAGCTTGTTTAGCATGATTTTTGTATCAATATTTCCAAGAGTATCTCTTACTAGATTAGCACTTGGCCAAATGGTAATAAGTAGCATATTTGCAATTCTTAGCTCATTTGTTGGTGCTGTTGTATCAAGCTTAGGATTGTTAAGAATATCTAGAGCTGTGCTATTTTTCAGTAGGTTGAGTATATATTCTATAAATCTACGAGAATTTATATAACATAACCTTTTTAGGTTTTTGGAAATTAATTCTTCGTCTGGGTCATTAAATTCTTCGCGAACTCCTGCTTTTACGCATAACCTACTAAAGCTTACTTTAGTGTTAAATAGGCGGGTAATTTCAATATTAGTACATCTAATAAAGTTAGTTAGAGTTGGCTCTAAGCCATAATCATGTCCAAAGCTTTTAATTGCAGCAATAATTTTATTAGAATTAGTCCATAAACCGCGAATGTTGTCTAGGATAAATTTTTGAGCAGTTTCTTCTAGGCTTATATAACAACCTTTAGGTACAGAGGTGAAACCATCTAAAATTTCATCAGGCAATGATTTATGAGAATGAGCAAGCAAAGCTTTAAATTTTTCGGCAAAGCTATATTTATAATTAGCGTTACCAATGAAATCTAAAACTGTTAGGCATTCCTTATTTGGTGCAAGGCGTAATCCTCGACCGAGCTGTTGCAGAAATACTGTAAGCGATTCTGTAGGTCTTAGGAATAAAACAGTATTAATTTCTGGAATATCTATGCCTTCGTTATAGAGATCTACAACAAATATTATTTGTAATTGTTGTGACTTTAATAATTTAGGAGCGTTTTCTCTATCCTCTAAGGTTGAGTTTCCTGATAAAAAGGTAGATCTTGCATTAATATTATTATTTATAGCAAATTCATTAAATTGCTGACTCATGAATTCTGCGTGTTTAACTGAAACGCAAAAACCTAAAGCCTTGATATTTTCTATATCAGATACGTAAGTTTTTAGTGATAAAAAAATCATATTTGCGCGTTTAATGGCTTTTTCTGTTTCAATTACATAAAGCTGTTCAAGATCTGTTTGGAGATATCCACCTTTACTCCATTTAAGATCCTTAAGATCAATTGTATCTGTAACTCCAAAATATTGAAATGGACACAACAATTTGCGATCAATAGCTTCTGGTAAACGAATTTCAGCAGCTATTTCATTATCAAAATATCTAAGAATATCTGCACCGTCGGCTCTTTCAGGTGTTGCTGTTAGTCCTAATAGAATTTTTGGGGTAAATTTATTTAATATACTTTGATATGTTTTTGCTGCAGCATGGTGAAATTCATCAATTACTATAAATTCAAAGTAATCCGCTTGAATCTTATCAAATGTATTTTTTGAATTTAGAGTTTGGATCGTCACAAAAAGGTTCGTAAAGGAAGTAGGTTGATTATTGCTATCCCACATTTCTCCAAAATTTTGGTCACGTAAAATAGCTCTAAATGTTGCCATGCCTTGATGTAGAATTTCACTTCTGTGGGCTATAAAAAGAAGTTTGGGTGTTTTTTTATGTTTTGAAGTATATTCTTCACTAAAACGTTTGAAGTCAAAAGCAGCTATAACGGTTTTCCCACAACCTGTTGCTGCTACAACAAGGTTTTTATAATGTTGGTGTATTAAACGTTCAGCTGCAAGCTTGTCCAAAATATCTTGCTGATAAGCATAAGGCCGTATATCAAAAAAAATGTTGGAATTGCCTGTTTCTTTAGCTTTTGTGGATTTTAAAGCTGATGCAAGTTTTTCGTATTGAGTTTGATCATAGGTTTCAAATTCGGTCGCATGCCAATAATTGTCGAAGGTCGCAAGGATCTTTTTTAGCATTTGAGGGAGATCACTTGCTGTTATTTTTAGATTCCATTCTAGTCCACTAGACAGGGCAACTCGCGACATGTTAGAGGAACCAACATAAGCTGTTGTGAGTCCCGTGTCTCTGACAAAGACATATGCTTTTGCATGTAACCTAGTTCGATCCACATCATAGGAAATTTTTATTTCAGTATTCGGTAATTTACTAAGCTCTTCAATTGCTTTTAATTCAGTAGCTCCCATATAGGAGGTGGTAATAATTCGAAGCTTATGATTATCGTTTTCAGTAAATTTTCGTAAATCATTAAGTATTGCAATTAACCCTGACCACCTAATAAAGGATACCAACATGTATATTTCATTAGCTGAAGATATTTCTTTTTTTAGCTCAGTATATAGTTGAGGTTCGTGCATTGACCCAGTAAACAGACTAGTTTGCGTCATGGATGTTTGTGGTCTAATAAAACATGCTCTATTTTTTGTTAAAAAGTTAATAGGTTTTGTAGAATCTGCAATACCTAAAAGTTGTTCGGGAGTAGTTAGCGTATTATTTTCTAAATCATCATCAATGTTTGCATCGTTCTCGCTATGTGATAGAGTTTCTTCAACGATACTAATTAGTCTGTTGGTCAGATCTATTTGTTTATTTAAAGCATTGTCAGAATTTATTTGCTGTAAAGCTTTTTCAAGTACAGAACTAAGATATTTTGCAAGTATTGAGGGGGCTTCAGTAGGTTCAATAGGTTTTATGTCTTTATCATTTGCTTCTATTTTTTCTAAGTAAGCTGCAATTTTTTTATTGATTAAATTCTCGTACAAGCCTGGTTTTAACATGATTACTCCACTAGAAATACGTTTGTTACTAAGCCTTTTTTAAGTTTTATAAAAATGTTTAGCCTGATTAGTATATTAATAGTATTTAAATTTATATATACCTGGTTTCTATTGATAGTGCAGCAACTAATGCTTTCTATTTTGTAAATTTGCTGGGAGCTTCTAATTTTACAAAACACTTTAAAATTATTAAAAAAAGAGCTTCTTTTAATTAAAAAAACAGGAGAAAGTTTTATTAAGACTAATTAAGATTTGTGGAAATATTTTTGTATTTGGTTAAATTCCCACTAATGTGGGAATTTTTCTGTTTAAGAATTTTGTCATGAAGCTTAGATTTAATAAATTATGCAACCTTTTTGAATGTCTTGTGTAGCGAGGGTTTCTCCTCTAAATTTAAATATATATGATATTCTATCTAGTTTCTTTGATAGATTAACGACAGCATCATTTTTGCACGCCTCTTTAGCAATTTCATTTAGTAAATAATTTGCCTTTTCTTCAATATTAGTAGGCATGGTATCGCTAGTGTATTCTAAAGTATAGGTAAGTACAGATCCTGGACCTGCTGAGACATCAGTTATACTCAATTCATCAATAATTTGTTTTGGGAGAGATTTTCTAAGATTTGGAATAAAATATTGGTTTAGGAAGTTTTCATCATAATAATTTTGAGCGAGTTGTTTTTGCAAACTATTGCTATTTTCACTTCTGTTATTATTATCTTGACAAAAATTATTATCAATTTTAATTGTTGCTACATTTTGTCCTAAATAGTCGTTAAAAATTATATTTAGATAATGTCCATTATTTACAAAAGATTGCATGTTAGCAATGATTTGGTTGTCAGTACAAACAATAGTGCTAAATATTTGTTTCGTAAATGATATTCCTATAGAGCGATCTGTAGCATTAAAAGTATTTGCGTTAATTGATTTAAGTTTAAATATGAATTCTACATTTATTCCTAGTCCATCAGCAGCTGGTTCAATAGGGCCTAAAGAGTAATTTTCAGCACTACCTTTAAACATTGAGCGAAGTTGGTTACTTAATAATACAGTTTCGTCGTAAGAAGATGCATAAGAGCTCAGAGAGAATAAATTTGCAATAAGACTAATTGTAATCATCACCAAAAAGGTAGAAATTTTCATACGTACTCCAAAAAAATATACAGATCCATATGTATATATGAATCTATTAAATTGGAAAAATTATAGCTTAAATTTTATAAAAGTTGTTTGTAATAGTGCAAAAAAAGCTAGTTTAAAATAAAACTAGCCTTTAGATAAATTAATAGATAAAGCTAAATAGAAGCTTTAGTTAATTTTACAACCTTTCTTAACGCTCTTTGTTAAGATGTCCTTGCCATTCATTGTTACGTGGTAGGTTATAAGATCAATTCGTGCTGACAAATTTTTAAAACTAGGATCTTTACATACGCTACTAGTTATTTGAGTTAATAGATCATTTGCTAATTCAAGAGCATCTTTATCTGTTACTTTTTCAGCTGGTGTATAAGTAATAATGTAATCTAGTTTTGAACCTGGACCAGCGGTGATATCTGCCATAACAAGTTCTTCATTATATGCTATTGGGAAAGATTTTTTAGTTGCAGGAACAAGAATTGTTGAAAGGTATTCTTCATCATAGAATCCTTGCTTTTCTTGTCTTTTAAGAAGGTCTAAGCTATTAGAGTTAAGGCTATTTTTGCTACAAAATTCTTTATCGAACTTTATATTTGAAATGTTGGCATTCTTGTAATCATTAATTGCAAAATTAATGTAGTGTCCATTTTCAACAAAATCTTCCATTTTACTGTTGATTTTTTTACCTTCACAAAATAAAGATTGGAATCCTGCAGTAAAAGTTTCATCTAATTGACCTGGCTGTATACTATCTGCGATGATATTTCTTGATATTAGATTAAATTCAGCATTTACGCCTAATTTGTCAACAGTTGGAGCAATTTTTCCTAATTTCCAATCCTGTGCTTTCTTAGGTAGGATCTTAGTCAATTTGTTGCTCAATTGAACTGTTTCTTCTTCTGGTGTTAATTTACCACAAGCTGTTAGACAAAAAATAGTAGTAGTAGCTAAAGCTATAAGAGCCAAAATATGCTTCTTCATTAATATTTACCTTAATTTTTAATTTATTTATTGTACGTAATGTATATTTTTGTGTGTATTTTAAGTTTTAGAAAAATTTTTGCAAGAGATCACATAAAATTTTGTTAAATTTTTGTTGTTATTATAAATATATTTAATATTTTTGCATTTTTCACAGTAGTTAATATCGTGAATTAAGTTTTATCTGGTTCATTTATATTCAAAATTAGAATTAAGCCATAATAATTTGTTTATCCTACAGACACAAAACATAAATAATATTAAGGATTAGGTGACAAATAAGGTATAATACGAAAAAGTTTATTTATGTATAGAGTTGTATATATGTCAAAGCTAATAAAACCATTAAATTATAAAAATGTTCTAGACAGAAATCAGACAGAACATGGCATTAAGCTTGTAAAAGATTTTTTTCAGCTTAATCTTGCAACTGAGCTACGTTTAAGACGCGTAACTGCACCACTTTTTGTACTTAAAGGCCTCGGTATTAACGATGATTTAAATGGTATTGAAAGACCTGTAAGTTTCCCTATAAAGGATCTTAATGAGGCTCAGGCAGAAGTAGTTCATTCACTTGCTAAATGGAAGAGACTCTCTTTAGCAGAGCATAATATTCCTGTTAATTATGGTCTATATACTGACATGAATGCTATTAGAGCTGATGAAGAGCTTGATAATTTACATTCTCTTTATGTTGATCAGTGGGATTGGGAAGCTGTTATTACTCAAGAACAAAGAACAATTCCGTTCCTTAAGAGTGTTGTTGAACGTATTTATGCTGCGATTCGTCGTACAGAATATTTGGCTTGTGAAAATTACCAAAATCTTACTCCATTCCTTCCTGAAAAGATTACCTTTATTCATAGTGAAGATTTATTGCAGAAGTATCCAAATATGACTGCAAAGGAAAGAGAAGATGCAATTTGTAAGGAATATGGCGCCGTATTCATTATGGGAATTGGTGCAAAACTTTCAAATGGTGAAAAGCATGATGGCCGTGCTCCAGATTATGATGATTGGTCTACTATGTATGATGGTAAGCCAGGTTTAAATGGTGATATCTTAATTTGGTATCCTTGGCTTGATCGTTCTGTAGAGTTATCTTCTATGGGTATCCGTGTTAATAAGGAAGCTTTACTTCAACAACTTAAGCAAGATGGTAAGGAAGATAGAACAGGTCTTTATTTCCATAAGAAGCTTTTAAATGATGAATTACCATTATCAATAGGTGGTGGTATTGGTCAAAGTCGTTTATGTACTGTGTTGTTACACAAGGCTCATGTTGGTGAAATACAAGCAAGTATTTGGCCTGAAGATATGAGAAAAGAATGTGAAGCAGAAGATATTCATCTAATCTAAATTATTTAATTTAATTAGTGTATAAATTCTTTTAGCTTATTGCTAAATTAAATAGCTTCAGATTTGAAGTGTTTACTTAGAGGTTAAAGAAACTAAGTAAATTTTAAGTGATAACTTCAAGCGAATATAAACAGAAAATCCTACATTTTTAGGGGCTTGCCCTAGGATGTAGGATTTTTATTATTTAGATGATAGCTTACGCAATTAAATATTGGTACGATTTACCACAGTTGTCCTGGTAGCTTTAGTTTCTCCTTGACCGGAAAGCTCTTGTCAAAGGCTTCTGTCTCGATATCATCAACAAAATATCCACGCGGAGTGTGATAGGTTCCACTAATGCCTTTGAGATACCCTTTTTTAAGTTCCTTGCATAGGAAGTAGGGAACGACTGCATCTCGTGGTTCTGCATAGTAATGGATTCTCATAGTGGAGGCTACCACAAAGCCAGATTTGCCATAAAAATCAATGTTGCCCTCAAAGCATAGTGCACCTACATCCATAGATGCTGCTTTTTCCATGGAATAGTCTAGTAGAATTTTACCGTAACCTTGCCTCTTATAGTCTGGATGAATGCTAATAGGCCCAAGTGTCATGATTGGTAGCTCGCCGCCATCATCCTTTTGAATTACGGTGCGCACATACATGACCTGACCAATGAGCTTGCCGTTTTTCTCCATCACAAAATCCAACTCTGGCACGAATTCTGGTAGCTCACGGAATGTATGTAGCACATAATGCTCATTACAACCTGGTTTATATACATTCCAAAATGCTATTATTTAGTAGGTCCTTTAGAAGGTCATTGTAAAAAGTTTATCTAGAGCCAATATAGTTTTGGATGGCAGCTATATCCGAATTGGCTGAAGATTTGTTAAGCTGCATATCAATAACAGCATGGTCATTGATTCTTAGAAGCTATCTTTATTATCTATCTTGATAAGTATTTACAATTGTTCCTAAACAAAACGCTTGTTCAGCAACTGTAAGATTATTTGAATGTAGTTCAGATATATATAAAACTGATGATGTATTAGAGTTTAGTACCCTAATTGATCCTTTACCAATGTCAGTTTGTTGGTATGCGGCTTGAGTTGTGTATTCATTGTCTTCTTTAACTCTAGGGAAAATGGAACATCCTGACAGCATAATAGAGTTTCTATCTTTATTTTGCATTTCTAAGCAATCATCATGGAGACTATTGAGTAATTTATTGCGTGCAACGACATCAGATTCATAGCTGTTAATGTCAAAAATATTTGCTTCTAAAAATTGACCGGTGGTTTTATTCAAACAAACATAATGTTGCTCTGTAGCAGCTAAGGGCCTTCTTTTAGAGTCTTGGTCGTTTATAGTTGATAATGGCTCATTAGTAACCTCAAAAGGAGCTTTAGGATCGTCAGTTTCCCAAAAATTTAAGAGTGAACATCCTGTTAATTGGCACATACTTAATAAAAATAGTAGGAAAATTTTTATATTTCCTTTTATGAATTTTGCAGAAATTTTGAATTTAAGATTGTGTTCCATGCTTTACCTATGATGATTACTTAATTTTAATAGTAGATTCTAATGCTATTGTAGTTAAATTTGTACTTTAACTAAAAAAATTTTGTAAATATGACTATATGCTTGCGCAGTATAAACATATTTTATGAAATTTCTAGGTAGGGTGATGAAGCAATTAGTTAATTGGCAAATACTCATGAAAAGCGTAATAACCGCTAGATTTTTATGTAAATTGCAACTATTGCTAGTAACAAGTTTGCTTTCTATTCCTATTGCTAGAGCAGATCTTAATTCTCAACTAGATGAAGTTTTTGGGACAATGAGTAATACTACTAATCCCCATGCCTTTGAAACAGAACGAAGAGGTATCATTTCTGGTGGTAGCTATTCTATGCGTGCTCCAATAAAAAGTTTGAATATTGCAAGCTTTACACCTCCATCTGCTAGCAGTGGTTGCTCAGGAATAGATTTATATGGCGGATCATTCTCTTATATAAATAAAGAAGAATTTATTGCCTTTATGCGTTCTATAGCTGCTAATGCTCAAGGGTATGCTTTTCAAATAGCCTTGAGTTCAATGTGTGAAAAGTGTTCGCAGCATATGGAAACTTTACAAAAAAAGCTGCAACTGCTTAATCAATATTTTGGGAACAGTTGTCAGCTAGCTCAGGGTATTGTAAATGATTCTTTAAGTGCTTTTGATCGAAAAGGTCTTAATGATGCTTCCTTAATAGGTCAATTTGAAGGTATTGGAGATCTATTTGAACTAAATACTGCAAAATCAAGTAGTGAGGTCTTTGCTAAAGCACAAAGTGTTAATCCTGAAGAAGTCTCAATGTTGTCTGGTAATATTATGTGGCAAGCTCTTTTAGAGAATCCTGTCATTAATAGTGATAAAGATTTAGCTCAGGCAGTTATGAGTATTACAGGAACTATCATTACTGATAGCTCTAATGGTGAAATTACTGTTGTTCCTGCAGGTTTGATTTCAATAAGTTCACTTATTGAGGGTGGAGAATTACCACTTTATCGTTGTAATACCATATCTGATGGTGGATGTTTGGAAATTAGTATCGTTCCTAAAAATATACAGGGAATAGGAAAAAGAATCTATTCTATTTTTATTGGTAATGGTTCTACTTTAGGTATTATTGACAAATTGGCGCAAAATACTGGTAATCTATCAACGAATGAACTGAATATTGTAAATAATTTACCTCCAGGTTTTATGTCAAAAATCAGAACATTAAGCGCAAAAAACGCTAGTGCTGCACATAGCTTGATTATCACAGCAGCACCATATCTGGCTTACAATCTTACATTATCACTTATGGATGACTTTCTTTCTAATTGTGAAGCGCAAATACGCTTATCTAAACATTCTCATGCAGAACTTATGCTTGACCAAATACATTCTGTAAAAGACAGTATTAATACTGAAAAGTTGGTTCTTGCTCAAAGCTATGGAAATGAATCTGCTATAAATACGGAGTATGAGTTGCTTCTAAAAAATATAGCTCCAACTGTGTATACAATTATAGAGTAATGTTTATCAATTTTACTTAAGTTACTACGCTTTAGAATATTTGTTTTTACTAAAGCACTCTGAAACTGACCTAGCTTAGCTAGGCTACGTATTTGCTTTTAAGCATATACGTTTAGGTATCCATTTAGGATATCTCAGTTGCCTTTAGTCATGTTGGCTTTAGGCGGTGTGCCCGTTAAGGGTAATTTTGCGGTACAAAATTGATTTGTACTGCGGTGTACGCTAGGAGTGTTTTATGCGTAATGAAAATGAAGTTTTAACTAATGAAGTTAATGAATTGACTAAAGATGCTTATGCAGATTCAAATGAAATGTTTAACGTTGATAAGTTGCTTGGTACGGATATTTTTGGAAGAAGAGAAATTCAACTTCCTGTTTATTCTAAAGTAACACCTTACACTGCTAAGGTTCAACCTAACTATGTGTTTGATAATGACTCTTTAACCGCTATCGTTAATTTTTTAGCTAATCCTTTAGGAGATGCACTTTATCTGTTCGGACCATCAGGTTGCGGTAAGACCTCGGCAATTAACCAGGTTGCTGCTTTATTTGGTTGGCCGATTGTTCAAATGACCTTAAATGGTCGTTTTGAAGTTGCAGATTTAATAGGGCATCCGACTATTTGTGGTGAGCAGGTAGTATTTGTACACGGCCCTTTAGCTAGAGCAATGAAGTATGGTTATATTCTAATTCTTAATGAAATAGATTTAGCTGATCCTTCAGAGCTTGCTGGTCTCAATGATGTCATTGAAGGTCGAGCTTTGGTAGTTGTACAAAACAATGGGGAGGTTATAGAGCCACATCCTAACTTTAGGTTAGTTGTGACTGCTAATACTCGAGGTACAGGAGATGGTAATGCTTATTGTGGCACACAAATGCTCAATATGGCGTTTCTTGATCGCTTTCGTTTTATTGCTTGTAGCTATATGCGTACAAGTGTAGAGGCGGAATTGCTACATCGAAGCTTTCCAATATTAACTGAGGATTTTTGTTTAGCCTTAGTTAGAGTTGCTAATGAAATAAGAGATTCACATCTCAATTATTCTACAAAGCATATTTATATAACAGTTCCAATGTCTACTCGTGCGCTTATGCGTTGGGCAGGTTTGGTTTGTTGTTATAAAGACGCAATGCACCCTGTTGATCTTGCACTTGATCAAGCATTCTGTTCACGCATTAGCGAGGACGAATCTACTTTTGTGCATAGATTGTACAGAGATGTTTCTGGTGAAAAGATGAAGATATTTGCATAATATTCTCTCGTTTTTTTTCTAGAAATAAGTAAATCCCTTTAGCTTAGGCTTTAGGGATTTTTAATATAGGATTTCATTGATATTTCTTATATGTATGGTGCTAGAACATTCCGTGTAATTAAGAAATTAGTAGATTAATTAAATATCACTATTAAATTAGTATTTTTTTATTGTGCTCTTTAAATGCATAGGTAGAGTTAAATGAGAGCTTACAATGCTTGTATTCATGTTGATTACTAATACAAAGGTTTTGAATGCAACGGAACAAATTTTTGCTACTGTACCAAATGTTGATTTTATTAAGAAGATGTTTAATAATGAGAATATATGCAATCTCAGTTAGAACAGCTTTAGGAGAATATATGAGCATAGAAGGTAAAAATCTTTATATAAAAGAGCTAGATCTGTATATAAAAAATCAAGAAAAACTTTTAGCCGAAGTTGAAGCTAAAGCTAAAGCCGAAATCGAAGCTTTAAACGCTGAATCCCAAGCTTTAAAAGCCGAAATCAAAGCTTTAAAAGCACAATCGGCGTAATTTTTACATTTTATTTAAACTTCGTTATTTATTATAGTGAGTTTTTAGCAGTTATATGTTTAATACAAATGATAATGCCTATTTCTAAAACTTTATACATTGTACGAGGTGTTCCTGGTTCCGGGAAAACAACGTTCTGTAAAAATCAGCTGGGCGTAAAGCCGTATGAGGCTGATGATTTTTTTATGATTAATGGTAAATATTGCTATGATCGTAAAAAAATAAAAATGGCGCATTATTTTTGTCGACAAAATGTTAAACAAGCTCTCAAAAAAGGTAATCCAATAGTCGCCGTTGCTAATACATTTGTAAAAAAGTTCATGTTAGAAAAATATATTCAAATGGCGAAAACATATGGATATAGAGTCGAGATAATAATTATGAAAGGCAATTATGAAAACGTTCATAATGTATCTCCTGAGATTATTCAAAGAATGAAAAATGATTTTCAATTCTAAATTTTTATTTTAAATAGATTTTTATCAATCTCTTGCAAAAAAGTATTTTTGTTTGAGATGGATAAATAAATATTTAGATTCCCTCCTAAAGTAAAGTTAAGCAAGAAATTAATTACAAGCTACTCTAATAATGAGGCAAGGAACATGAATTGCCAATATATTGAAAAGATATATCAAAACCAAAGAAAAGATACAATTTTGGCACATTAAATCTAGAATAAATAATTACTATATTAAGTCATAGGTTGCAAGAGGTTTACACAACAAAAATAAGGTATGATATCAATATTTTAGTGTTAGCTTGATAGCTCTATTCATAATTTATTAATAATATTTTGTCTCATTATATACAAAAATGTCCCACGTGTTTATAATTTTAAATATGAGGAAAATGTATTATGAAAAAGAAAAGTATCATTAATTTAATAAAATATTATTCAGAAAAAAATGATGAGGGATTTAGAAATGAAGCTTATGAAATTGCAAAAGATTTTGATTCATCCGGTGATCAACAATTAGCTGAATATGTTATGGCTTTGATGTCTAATGCAAATACTTTTGTTCCTCAAACGAGTGAAAATGATTCAGCTTTGTTTGAAAAAATTTCATCTAGTGGTGATAGCTTATGGCTTCCAGAAAACGTTACTCACGATATTCTTGGAATAGTAAATGCAATAGCTCATAAAGCAGATATAAATAAGTTTCTTTTTCAAGGAGCACCAGGTACAGGAAAAACAGAAGCTGTTAAGCAGTTAGCTCGCATATTAAATAGAGAAATTTATATGGTAAATTTTGCTACAGTAATTGATAGTAAATTAGGCCAAACTCAAAAGAATATATCTTCCCTATTTAAAGAAATAAATAACTTTAAACATCCTGACAAGGTAATTGTTTTATTTGATGAAATTGATGCAATATCATTAGATAGAACAAATAACAATGATTTACGAGAAATGGGAAGAGCTACATCTGCAATGCTTAAGGGGTTGGATTCTCTTAATGAGCAGGTAGTTTTAGTTGCTACTACTAATTTATATGAGTACTTTGATAAAGCTCTAGTGAGAAGATTTGATTCTGTTATAGATTTTAATAGATATAATAGAGATGATTTAATTACAATTGCAGAAGAATTTTTAAATAAATTTTTATCAAAATTTAAATTAGCAAGTAAGGATATTCGTTTATTTCGAAAAATCATTAGCTTGATGGACACTATTCCATATCCAGGAGATTTAAAAAATATAATAAAATCAGCAGTAGCATTTAGTGACCCTAATGATGGAAAGGATTATTTTAGGCGATTATATTATTCAGTTACAAATACGTATCCTATAGATTTAAAAGAACTTAAATTGCAAAAATTTTCTATAAGAGAAATAGAGATTTTGTCAAAAATTTCAAGAAGTACTGTAGCAAGAGAGCTCAAGGAAAGTGTCAATGAATAATATATTGCAATTAAAAGGGCCGTTTAATAAGAGCCAAAATACAAATAATATTGGTGTTACGAACCTCCCTAAAGGTGGAGTGGTTTACTCAGATCATTTATGCAAATTAAAGGAGCAACTAAAGCTACTCGAAAAATTTTGGCAAAATGAAAAGTTTATTGGAGGAGCTTTAGTAAGTGTTCACTATAAGTGTATTGTAGCCAAAAGTAATAGACTTAGACTCCTACTATCTGAAAATAGTTCATCTCCTAATGAATCAATTAGAGGAGCAAAATTTGTTTTTGATAAAGGAATGCAAAAGCATGTTTTTACATATTTTATTTCCTTAAAGGCTTTACAAAAGTCTATTCAATATTTAGATAAGGCAGAAGAAACGCTAAATAAATATTATGAAGGTGAAATTACCGACAAAGATACAATTGATATAAATAAAGGCAAATATAATAAAGATATAATACTTTCTAAGTCTTGTTTTTTAAAAGTTATTTATGATTGTAACTATGTTGAAGATTTTAAGCTAGATAGAGCGGATGAAAAAATTAAAGATAGTTCCATTGTAACTATATATAAAACTGGGATTGATACAGTTGATTTATTAGGGAATTTTGGCATTGATATGATCAATGCTAAAATGTTTGATGAAACTACTTTAAGACTAGATAGTAATGAAATAGAAATATTACAAAATAAAGCTTCATATTTGATAGCGATGCATGTAAACGATTTAGCACAGTTTGATTTAGATGATGTTGTTCAAAAGGTGAATTCACATGACAATAGAATAACAATTCCTACACCAAAAAATGAACCAATAATAGGAGTTATCGATACTCATTTTGATACGGGTGTATATTTCCATGAATGGGTTACTTATCAAAATATGCTTGATCCAAATATCGAATTATCATCTGATGATTTTAATCATGGAACGGCTGTTTCATCAATAATAGTTGATGGGCCATCCTTTAATCCAAATCTTGAGGATGGGTGTGGTAGATTTAGGGTAAAGCATTTTGGAGTTGCAAAGGATAAAAGATTCAGTTCATTTACAATTTTAAAACTGATAAAAAATATTGTTGCAAGTAATAGGGATATAAAAGTTTGGAATCTTTCATTAGGTTCAGCCAAGGAAATAGATCCTAATTTTATATCACCAGAAGGTGCACTATTAGATAAAATACAATGTGAATATGACGTAATATTTGTAGTGGCTGGTACAAATAAAACTAGGACAATGACAGGTAATGTCAAAATAGGAGCTCCTGCTGATTCTCTCAATTCATTAATAGTCAATTCAGTGGATTTTAATGATCAAATTGCAAGCTATACGAGAACAGGCCCTGTCTTATCTTTCTTTTATAAGCCTGATGTATGTTATTACGGTGGAGATAAACAAGATAAAATTAAAGTTTGTGAACCTTTAGGAATGGCATCAGTTTGTGGAACTTCCTATGCAGCACCGTGGATTGCCCGAAAAATAGCTTATCTAATGCATATTGTAGGATTTAGTAGAGAAGTTGCAAAGGCTCTTATTATAGATTCAGCAGCAGGATGGAACAGACAAGATACTATATCTTTTTCAAAGGGCTATGGCATAGTACCCAAAGACATCAAAGATATTATACATTCAAAAGATGATGAAATTAAATTTATTATGAGTGGAACAACTGATGAATATGAAACTTATACATATAATATTCCTGTTCCAATTTATGGTGGTGCTCATCCTTTTTTTGCTAAGGCAACACTAGCATATTTTCCTATGGCAGATAGGAATCAAGGGGTAGATTATACAAGTACTGAATTGGATTTACATTTTGGTAGAATTAATATAGGTGATGGAAAAGCTAAAATTAAGTCTATAAATAGTAATAAACAAGCTGATGAGGGATTTCAAAATATTTTTGAAGATAATGCTCGAAAATTTTATAGAAAATGGGACAACATAAAGCATATTAGTGAAGAGATTAAAGAAAAAGCAAGGCCTAGAAAATTATTTACATCCGGCATGTGGGGACTAAGTGTAAAAACAAAAGAAAGACTATCTATACATCAAGGAAAAGGTCTCCGATTTGGTGTGGTAATTACTTTAAAAGAGATGAATGGTGTAAATAGAATTGATGAATTTACTAAGTTATGTCTGCTAAAAGGTTGGTTGGTTAATATAATTGATATTCAAAATCAGATTGATATTTATAACAAACTTGATGAGGAAATAATTTTTGAAAATGTTCATTAAGTAGGTTAAATTTTTTAAACACAAAGAGCTATAGAATCTTATTTTGCATCAATGAATATAATGTTGGCTTTTTGATTAAAAATTTATGCTGAAAACTAGTTAAATTTAAGACAAATTTAAACGCAACTATAATTGCTAAGGATTGTTGCCATGGGAATGAAAATTTTACAATTAAAAGTAGATAAAGGTGTTTATAGTACGGACCAACCAATAGATATTACAGTGGACGAATGGAAGAATCTATTATGTGATGATCATATTTTTTATAAAGATTGTATAGATATGGTAAAAGAATGGTATTACCAACAAAATCACCAAGCAACAACTAAAGCTATATTAGTAAAAAAAGGATTAAAATCTAATCCTTATAATGGAATTGTATCAGGTTTAGGTAAAAGAATTATAAAATCATTAAATAGATTTGAAATTCAAAATACAACCAAAACCGAGAAAAGTTATTTTATTATTTTTTTTGAAGGTTGGTATGAGAAAGCTCCTGAGTGTAGTGGTTATTTTGTGTGGAAAGTGAGGAATGAATTAGTACAAGCTTTAGAAGACTTGAATTTGGTTGATAAATCTTTTAAGGATTATATGTCTGATGATACTGAATCATTTACTGAAGGTGGTAAAAGGTTCGTTTATACAACAAAATATGAAAGAAATCCAATGTGCAGAGATAAAGCTATTAAAATTCATGGTAAAAAATGTCAAATTTGCGGATTTGATTTTTGTAAAACATATGGGGATTTAGGGAAAAATTATATTGAAGTTCATCATGTTAAGCCTTTATCAGAATTTCAAAAGGAAATAATGATTAATCCTAAAAGTGATTTAATTTGTGTTTGCGCAAATTGTCATAGAATGTTGCATAAAAGAATCCCTGTTTTACAACCATTAGAATTACAAGAAATAATTACCAAAAACAAGAATTAGCAAGAAGTATTTATTACATTTTGCACAGATAGAAATGTAATAAATATATCATCAATGATAAGTTTTAACAAAGATGTTTTATATATGAACATAAGTGATATTCCAAGAGCCAATATGTTATTTCAAATAAAAGATACTAAGTCTGATCAATTGAATGAGCAGGTTTTAGGAAGAGTAAGACGAAATCCTATGTTACTTTCATTTGAAAAGGTTGAAGATTCTGATAAATATTTGTTTACTACTGCTTATGTATGGGGAATTTTACCTTCTAAATCTCCATCAAAATTGTCAGAAGTTATTTTAAAAGGAAAAGAGCCTATTTGGGGAGAAGAGAATGAAGTTCAAAAAGAGATAAAAGTAAATATAACTAAAATTTTAAACACCTCTAATATTAAAAGAAAAAATACTTTTGATGTAAAACAATTTTTAGAAAATAAACCCAAAAGTATTGCAACAAGTAATATTTTTGATACATATCGAAAGCTAATGAATACACCAACAAAGATACAATGTGAATGTTTTTCATATGTTTGTAATTCTCAAAAAAATGAGATTCAAAGTTACTTTGAATTTACAAATAATTTAAATGAAATTAAGAGTAAAATTGTAGATACAATAGCTAATTATTCGGAAAGCATAGAAATTGTCAAAAATGATAAAGGTGAAAATCTAGAGGTATCGTTACCTTTTTCATCATTGTATTATTTTAATCAAGAATACAAAACAGATTTAACTAATGTTTTATGGAGAAACAAATTATTGAATGATGATGAGTTTTCATATGACAGTAATGCAGAAAAAAGTTGGCTCAAAAAAATGATAACTGACTTTAAAATAAAGAAAATTAAAGCTGGTGATGAAGACATCCAACTAGTTGGCAAGAATTATTTGCATAATTCTGAAATCAAATATGAGTACTATTTAAATGGTAATCATTATTCATACCCAGATTTTATTTTAAAAAACGAAAAAGATAAAATATTTTTGTTTGAAGTTAAAAGCTTAAATAATTCTAGCGTAATACAGCTAGATGCAGATGAATATGAAGATAAAATCAAAGAGTTAAAAAAATTTTATAAAAATGTATCAGCTGTAGTTAATCATTATTTTTGTTTTCCAATACTTAAAGAAAAAACATGGAATATTTTTATGTATTTTAATGGAGTTGAATATAATTTGAATTATGATAATTTTAAGAATTTTGTAAATTCTAAAATTTCTATAGATTCACTAAAATAATAAAAATATCAACACAAGAACAAGAAAAGGTAGTGATAGAAAGACAATTTACTTCTTCAATAAATTGGTAGATATTATTGAATAGAAAATAAGATCCAAAATGTCATAATATAGAAAATACCGAGGAATTATCGGTATTTTAAATTCAAATTTGCACATAAAAAAGCCATTAGGTAAGAATAATGGCTTAACGAAATAATAGCTATATCTTTATTATTTGTTGTATATAGTATATTTATGACATCATGGTTTTCTAAATTGTGATTTAAGTTCTTTTAACTTTTGATAAGAATTTATTAAAAAAATCTTCTGTAATTTTATGTATTAAATAATAAAGTAATTTCTGAATTATTATGCACCATTGTACAGCAATATATTTTCTAACTGCTTAATTTTTGTGAATTAGTTTATCAATATAATAATGATTAGCTACTATATATAGAATAAAATTTCAAAAAAACTGAATAAAATATTATAATGTGCAATACGGCTTAATTTATGCTAGATTTTTGTGGCAGAAAAATGTGAAGCTGGTATTTTTATATACTTGTTTTCTGCAGGTGTCGGAGCACTCTTCATCCTTGTAAAGGTTGTAGGGAATCTGCATTCAGAGCTTAGGTTTATAACTAAAAACGTTAGGAACATTTTTTTGATGGAAATTTTATCTCAAATCTTAAATACGATGGATGATTACATTTGGGGAGCTCCGCTGCTTTTAATGTTGATCATCGTGGGCATAATGTTAACTTGGATGCTTCGTTTGATTCAAGTTACCAATCTTGGTAGAGCACTTAAATTAGTGTTTACACCTCACCGTGAAGATGGTGAAAAAGTTGGTGAAATCACTAGATTTGCGGCATTATGTACGGCATTAGCTAGTACCATTGGTACAGGAAACATCGTTGGTGTTGCTACTGCAGTGCACATGGGTGGACCAGGAGCTTTATTTTGGATGTTTGTTGCAGCTTTCTTTGGTATGGCTACAAAATATGCAGAGTGTCTATTAGCTGTTAAATATCGTGAGGTTGACTCAAAAGGAAGATATTGTGGCGGCCCAATGTACTATATTAAAAATGGCATGAAATGTAAGCCTTTAGCAACACTTTTTGCAATTTTTACTATTGGTGCTGGTTGTTTTGGTATAGGCACATATTGCCAAGTTAATTCAATGGTTGATGCAAATAGTATCATGTTTGGTATGGATCCTATTGCTTCATGTGTGATTATTTCTGTGGCTGTAGGTTTAGTTACTTTAGGTGGCTTAAAGAGTATTTCAGCTATTAGTGCTAAGCTTATTCCAATAATGGCTTTATTCTATATTGTAGGATGTTTAGCTGTAGTTGTTTCTAATATAACATTAATTCCTGAAGCCATTGTAACTATCGTAGAGAGTGCTTTCAATTTTGATGCAGGTGTTGGCGCTGCTACAGGTATTGGTATTTTAGTTGCTATGCGTTTTGGTGTTGCACGAGGAATGTTTTCAAACGAAGCAGGTTTGGGTTCTGCTCCAATAGCAGCTGCAACAGCAAAGACAAAGTATGCTGCAGAGCAAGGTTTAGTCAATATGACAGGAACTTTCTTTGATACCATAATTATTTGTATGCTTACAGGTTTATGTATTGTTTTAACTAATACCTGGCAAGGAGATCTTAATGGCGCAAAACTTACAACTCAAGCATTTTCAATGAGTATGGGTGCTAGTTGGGGTGTTTATGTTGTAAATATTGGTTTGCTATTATTTGCATTTACTACCATTATTGGTTGGAATTATTATGCAGAAAGTGCTTTAGTGTATTTAGTAGGTACAAAATTTATCTATGTATATCGAGTTATCTACATTGCAATTGTAGCGTCAGCAGCTTTTATGACCTTAGAGGTTGTATGGGTGCTCGCAGATATTCTGAATGGGTTAATGGCTATTCCAAACCTTATAGCTTTGGTATGGTTACGCAAGGATATTGTTAGTGAAACAAAGATTTATTTAACTTATCTTAAAAATAGAAAGAATGGTTCTTTATTAGAAGAAGGTGAATCTTTAGAAGAAGCTATTTATAAATAATTTGTAAATACATTTATTAAGCTAAGATATAAGGCATTGTCAGTTAGATAAAATTTAGTTGGCAATGCTTTTTTTTATAAAAATTAGAAATATGAATTTATAAGCTTAGGTAGGGCACTTTCCTGTACAAGTTGGACAACGATTACAGCCATGAATGGCAAAGCTCGTGCGTTCTATTTTTTCACCTTTTAATCTTCTCTCACGTATGGTTTGTGTAACAATAGATCTTTGTTCTGCAAGATCTTCTTGTCTAAAAACACTATTTGGTTTTCTAACCTTACGCATAAAAGCTCCTCATATATTCAAATTAAAAGTCCAATACCTAATACATTGTAAAAAACTTATTATTTAGTTGTTATGCTTTATATTACTTAATAATAATCTCAATGTATAGATTAAACTCATTATTTTAGTGCGTTGTTTGAATTATTCTTACTTAGAGAATGAAATTTGGGTAGAATGTGACATATATTATATGTTTTTATATTGTTTTGTCCAAGGAGACCTCATGTCTGAAGCTAGTACAAGCATTACAGAAAAGGCTAAAAAAAATAGATTTAAATTAATATATCATCGTCATTATTACAATGTCTTAGCAGTAACAAGTTTGATTCTAGGCATATTTTTACTGTGTTTCTTTGTTTTTGATTGTTATAAAAATGCGGGTTTTATAAATATTGTTCCAGGTCAGGTTAAGTCTGTAACTGAAATTTCTAATAACAATTATGATATAACTGTAAGCTATCAAGGTTTAGATGGTGAGAATTATAATGCCACAATTAAAGGTGGGCACAATATTGCAACTGGAGAAATGGTGGACCTTGAGGTCGTCAGCGATGCAACAGGTCAATTTAAAAAAGTAGTATTTTGGGATATAACCTCTACTTTCAGATACAATGCGTTACCTTTTATTGGAGGTTTCTTTGTTTTAGTTGCTATTGGCATAATGTATTTTCTATTAAATGAATTCCGTTTGATGATTAAACTTTATTCGCAAAAGCCAATTATTGGAACATTTTTGGGGAATTTTAGTTTGGCTAATAAGTCAGAGTTACCTTGTTACAAAATAAGTGTCAATGGCCAAGAATTGGTAATAGCAGATAATATGAATGGGGCGTCTACTCATATGCAAAATAATCAAGCTGTATCAGTTCTCTATTATAATGGCTATTTTATTGTTCATGCTATAAGTAATAACAATGGTAAAGATGAAAGTGCTTAAATTTAATGAAATAGCATAAATTTTAAGAATGTTTGAATGAATTAGGTCGCATATGCGACCTAATTTTAAATGTTTAAATACATTTTACAGGTCTAGGAAGGCCTGCTAGTTTAGTAGCTTGTAATGC